>JAAYPI010000178.1 GCA_012519885.1 Bacteroidales bacterium | reverse complement strand
CATTACAACTCTATCGAAAAGAAAAAACTATGAAGCCATGAAAAGCTTATTTGAAACATTTGTAGAAAACTATAAAACAACATAGCCAACGCTTCGTAGTCAAGCACATTTGCAGGTCGCACCAGCCCCCGCTAAAACCAAAACCTGCAAAAGAGCTTGCCTACTCCAACGCACGGACAGAAATACAATGCAGCAAAAAAGAGAGATAAATTGACTGGAAAAATAAACAACGAAACGCCAACAAAGTGTATATGCCATAAGGGTTTCAGTGGGAATTCAGGCATTGTAGCCCGCTCAAACATTCGTGTCGGTGGACAGGAAACTACTCCGCAATCCCTTACGGCACATACACTCGGTCGTTATGGGGCATAAAAAAAGACACTAACAACAGATAATATGAAAATTGAAAAATTATTAGTTCAAAAAGGCTCAGAGATTGAGCATCTGGATACTCCTAATCTAAGAGCGAATGAATTGCTTAAGATTTTACAGATTTAATATAATAGCAATAAAAATATCAATTTATTATCATCAGCAAATCATGGACTTATTGAAATGCTTGATGGAATGAATAAGTCTGAGATTCTAACAGAATTGGATTTCTCAATTAAAATTCTTACTGGATTTCAAGAGACTGGCAACTTTGATTTGCTTGCAATTCCTAACAATATTGCAAGTAAGGATTTATCAGATGCGTTTGAATCAATAAAATCGCTATTGATAAATATTATCACGAACAAATCAATAAGTAAATAATCATATCATGACAAATTTGGAATTATTCTTTTTGACAATGTATACTTCTGGAGTAACTATTATTTCCTATAAAGGATATGCACATAAAAAAGGCTGGCCAATAGGTACAATGTTTGAATCCGATAGCAGTATAATAAAAATTATTGGACTACTCGCCATATTTGGAAGTGCGATATCAGCATTCTTTTTTATAAAATGGTATATGGTTTTAATTGGATTAATTGGTGGATGGTTTTTAAGCGGCTTGATTTCGGCAATTTTCACTAAAAATACCCAGATTCTTTCTTTAGTTTTATTTATTGTCTCATGGATTTTCTTAATAATTAAATTCTGACTCCAAATGAAATGGATTTTAATAATTGTATTGGCAATTGCTGTTGTCTTTTATTTTTTAACTAAAAGTGGTAATCATAAATTTTGGAAACTTGTAAATAAATATCCACTGCAAGCTTATGACTTTTTCATAAACAATGATTGTTGGCTTGTAATTCATCCAGGAGATAATGTATCAAAACCAACTGGTGATTGGACCGGACCTTTTTTTGTCGTAATTCAAGGAATAGGTAGATTAAAAATTTATGGTAGGACTGGTGCTTTTGAACAGAAACAAGCAGAATTTGAAAAGCAATTTGAAAAGGACTGAAAAATTTACACCCCCTGTTCGCCGTAGCGTGAATTTTGACAATCTGCGTGTTCGGCATTAAGCAATTTTTTAAAACAATAAAACCTTCCCTCTTATTGATGCAGAATAAGTTTTTCCAAGCCTTTTTCGGATAAAAAACCATTAGCGGCACCATTGTCGCCAATTTTGTACGAGGCAAATGTAATGGCTTTTTGTAAGGCGTTTGTAGGTTCTTCTCCTTTGGCGTAATAGTGCAAAAAACACGAGAACAAAGCATCGCCAGCACCTATTGTGTTGATAATGGGGCGTGTAAATACGGCTGGTAAATGTTGTATGGTGTTCGTTGTTTTCTGATAGAGCAATGCTCCCTCAGCGCCCAAACCTACTACAATTACTTGGTTGTGATAGGTAGCAGCTAAAGCATAAATCAGTTCCTTTTCTGTGCCCATAATTTTTTCGTTGCTCAAAAATAAGATATCTGCCTGTTGCATAAAATCAACATTGTATGGGTCGTGTATGTCGGATAATACGTGTACGTCTGTGGCAATTAATTTTCCTTTTTGTTTGGCAATAGATAACATGGGTCGGGAAAAGTTGATGTTGCACAAGGCTGCAATTTTGCACGAGTCAAGTCCTTTTTCAAACAATTGTATTGGATAATTCGTTTCTTGAATATCCTTTAAATCTACATGTATTTGGCGTTTACCAGCTTTGTCGAAGAGTATTACCGACTGTGGTGTTTGAGCAATGCTGGGTGTAATGTATTGTGTGTCAATGTGTAGCGATTGTAATTCGTCGGTTATCCATTCGCCTTCTTTGTCTTTTCCGATAATAGACATAAACTGAACATTGTCGGATAGCAGGGTAAGAGCTTTAGCTACATTGTAGCCCACGCCCGAAATGGTATTTTGAATACCAAAAAATGGGTAACGCACTGGCGAATAGTCAATCGGAAACTCATCGCATTGCAAGGTCGTTTCTATGTTTATTAAACCAGATACAAGGATATTGCTCATGCCTTACTTCGATTTGGTTACTATATGTAGGTGCTTAGGATACCTTTTTGCCTAAATTTTCGACCTCTGCCAACCATTTTTTACGTGTTGCTTCTGTTGAGGTTTTCACGCTACCAAAGTTGGTAATTTTTACAGGTTTGATACCGCAAAACTCCAAAATGCCTTTTTTCATGGAGTTATGTCCGGGTTGTTTAAAAATCCATTTATAGTACCAAGTAGGTGTATCCATGGTTACAATTAATCGAGCCGTTTTACCTACCAATAATTTATCCCATAGTGGCGAGTTTTCGCGGTACGAGAATGCAAATTTTGGTAAAAATACACGGTCGATAAACCCTTTGAGCAAGGTAGGGTAGGTTCCCCACCAAGTAGGATATACAAATACCAGATGGTCAGCCTCTTTAATGGCTTGTTGCATCATTACCAAATCGGGTTCTAGTTCGGTGCGTTGACGGTAGCCAAATTTAAGGTTCAAATCAAATTGCAGGTCGCTTAAATGGACTAAGGTACAAGCTGCACCACTGGCATCAGCTCCTTTTTTGTACGCAGTAGCTAATTCAAAGCTCAAACTATTTTTGTCGGGATTGCCGTTGATGATTAAAATTTTTTTCATACATCCCACTTATTTTAGTAAAGCAATTTGAATTACCTCTTTAATATCTTTTACATAATGAAACGTAAGCCCTTTGATATAAATGGCATTAATTTCATCAATATTCTTTTTGTTTTCGTGCGACAAAATAATATCTGTAATACCAGCACGTTTGGCAGCAAGAATTTTTTCTTTAATACCACCTACAGGCAACACTTTTCCATGTAAGGTAATTTCTCCAGTCATGGCAATATGTTTTTTTACTTTTCGTTTGGTAAAAGCAGATAACAAGCTAGTAGCCATTGTAATACCAGCAGAAGGTCCGTCTTTCGGTATAGCACCTTCGGGTACATGAATGTGTACGTTGGTTTCTTCAAATAGGTCTTCGTTAAGTCCAAAATCCTTGGCATGAGCACGGATATATTCCAACCCAAGCATGGCAGATTCTTTCATCACGTCGCCTAAATTACCCGTAAGCGTTAGTTTGCCACCTTTGCCTTTGCTAAGACTAGTTTCAATCTCTAAAATTTCGCCACCTACTGATGTCCAAGCCAAACCAGTAACAATACCAATTTCTTCTTTCTGACTTTGCTTATCTCTGGTATATTTTTCTGTTCCTAAATATTCTTTAAGGTCGCTGATCGGAATAGATGTGTCGTATTTTTCTTCCATAGCAATTTTGCGAGCCAGTCTGCGACAAATTTTTGCAATTTGTTTTTCTAAATTACGTACGCCCGATTCGCGTGTGTATTTCTCTACAATTTCTTGTACCGTTTTTTTAGAAAAAGAAACAGCGTCTTTTGGAATACCATGATTTTCTAATTGTTTAGGAATCAGGTGTTTCATTGCTATTTCAATTTTTTCTTCTACAATATAGCCAGTTACGTTAATCAACTCCATTCTGTCGAGCAATGGTTGCGAAATACTACTCAAGCTATTGGCTGTGGCAATAAAAAGGACTTTAGACAAATCGTAATCTACATCTAAATAATTATCGTGGAAGGCAAAGTTTTGTTCTGGGTCGAGCACTTCGAGCAAAGCAGAGCCTGGGTCGCCTTTGTAATCGCGACCAACTTTATCTATTTCGTCTAATACCAAAACAGGATTAGATGAGTTTGTTTTTAAAATATTTTGGATAACACGTCCAGGCATAGCCCCAATGTACGTACGACGGTGTCCACGAATTTCAGCTTCATCGTGCAATCCACCCAACGATATACGTGCATATTTTCTGCCCAATGCATCAGCAATGGATTTTCCTAACGATGTTTTTCCAACCCCTGGAGGTCCATACAAGCAAATGATAGGCGATTTTAAATCTCCTTTTAATTTAAGTACAGCCAAATGGTCAATAATTCTGTCCTTTACTTCGTCTAATCCAAAATGGTCTCTATTCAGCACACGTTGGGCACGTTTCAGGTTAAAATTATCTTTGGTATATTCATTCCAAGGCAAATCGACTAAGGTTTGCACATAATTGAGTTGTACCGAATAATCGCTCGAATGGGTACTAGTTGTTTCTAGTTTCGCAATTTCTTTCTCGGCAATTTTACGGACTTTTTCATCCCATTTTTTTCCTTCGGCTTTCTTCTTAATATCGTTTATCAAGTCGTCTTGCACATTGCCACCCAATTCTTTTTGAATGGTTTTCATTTGTTGCTGCAAAAAATATTCGCGTTGTTGCTTGTCGATATTTTCCATCGCTTGCGATTGGATAGCGGCTTTCATCTCGAGCAGTTGCGATTCTTTGGTCAAGATTTTTAATAGCATCATTGCCCGTTGCTCTATGTTATTGATTTCCAATAAGCTTTGTTTGTCAATAAGCGAGAGTCCGAGATTAGAGCTAATAAAGTTGATAAAAAAACGAGGATTTTCTATGTTGCGGATAGCAAACATAATTTCCTGAGGCATATTGCTAGATATTTTTATCATGCGTAGCGATAAGTCTTTTATCGCCTCCATCAATGCCTTAAAATCCTTGTGTTTGGGTACTATTGCACAAAAAGACAATAAGATAGAAGAGCCTGAACTAAATGACTTATACGCTGTT
>JAAYPI010000177.1 GCA_012519885.1 Bacteroidales bacterium | reverse complement strand
GATATACTCACCATTTCATGGACATTACCAATAAGCGAACGTACCATGAATTTAGTATATGGTTAAGTCGTATTTTATTTAAATTTTTGCACCAATATTGGCATCATCATCTTGCCGATACTGGTGCAATTTTTTTTGAATTTCGACGCCTATCATCAAACCCACTTCAAAAACATAAAAACTACGGCTACATTGATTTCTTGTTTTGAATTGCGAAAGCGTTACTGGGAGCGAGGAGGGAACAATCCGTAGAACTACCTGAAGAAACTATACAGATAACAACTGTTATTCTTTATGTGACACCAAGCATTTGCACAAAGACAGTGCGGATACTGGTGCGAAGAAACTACCAACATTATAGAAACTACAAGGTTTTCGACTGTTGCAAAAATTTTTACATTATAACTATGGTAGAAAACTTTCTTTGTTAGAATTTATTTAGAAATAAAGCAATATACTTCCATGGCAAATAGATAACAACCCAAGAGAGTTGTGTTTATCCCTGTATGGTCGTATCTTTAGAAGTTTAAGCAAATAAAGATTGTGTGGCTAAGCTTTCATTTAAGCAATTAAATGAAAGACGTTGAAATAGTTATTTGTTTAGATGGAATAGGTTAACGGTATGACCTTGATTTGAAAAAATCTAAAAATAATCTTCAAGTTCGAAAGGTTCGACTTTGGAGTTACCGTGTCCGAATTTTGGCACGTTGCGATCCCGCATCACGCTGCGGGGAAAATCAAGCACATAGTATTGGTATCATCATCATGCCGATATTGGTGCTTTTTTTATGTGGAAAACTATATAGTCTTGTTGGAGCAAAAGTCATGCTAAACTCTAGTCAAATAGGAGGGAATTTTATTATGAAGCAATACACCAAGAAATTAACGAAAACAGAAATGCTTATGAAGATATGTGTAGGCTTAGAAGTCATTGCAGCCGTTCATGGAATGATACATTTTTTGAACATGGACATGCATATTTTATTGAGAATTATCGGTATTATTTTAGCGACTGATGTTATTCTTGGTTCGTTTCACGTATTTTACATTCCAGAAAATGAAGATATTAACGAATACAAAAAATCAAAGATTAAGCCTAGTACATGTCTTGTTTTAATTATCGCATCTTTACTTCTTGCAATTTTAGGTATTGTATTACCGTTAAAAATCGCTATTGCCATTGTTGTAAATGCGTTTTTCATCATACTTGGTCTTAACGTCATCAGAAAAATAAAAGAAATGTTTTAATAATTAGGACAGGACGTCGCAAGCTCCTTTCAAAAGTATTATGGGAGAAATATAAAAACTAATAAGACAAATTTTTGAAACTGGAGGAAATGAATATGGCAACATCAATGAAGACAAAAATTGACAAATTAACACATTGGTTTGAATGTCACCCGATGAAACTTTTCGACGGCGTTTACGACGTAGCCTACGATTATTTCGACGATGAAGAATCTGCTCAAGCTTACTTCGATGATTTTTACATGTCTACGAAAAATACCGTGGACGAAATCATCGAAGAAGAAGTACCTTATGGCTATGAGCCAACAAGTGATGAAGTGGTGATGCACTACAACGTATCCATCCTCACCTCCGCTTGGTTTACAGCCAACTTCATGCGTCAACAATTGGCTCAAGGGGAAGACTTTGACGATGTCTTGAATCTGGAGGCAGAACTTTGTCGCAAGTATCCACTCTTACGAAATAGTTTGCAAGAAAGCCCACGACTTTAGTCGTGGGATGAATTGCCAACCGATAAAACTAAAAAGTTGCAACTATTTATATATAGATAACGTTGGTAGAAAGCTTTTGATGGTAAAATAAATTTGTAAAACAGATAGAAAGGATGTGATTTCATGGCACGTAAAACTACTTCGCCGTCATACGTTTTAGAGTTTGAATTGATTGTAAACAAAGCGGAAGCCAAACTTCTAAACAAAAAACTACAAATTCATCGATATGTCTACAAGGTGTAAAATGTGCTCAACACTCGGATAAACAAATGATTGCAGGATTAGCAACGCCGGCTTTAGCTAAAAAGGTGGGTCGGCGTGTAGCGATGCGGGCTGATTGGGATATGATTAAAGTAGGCG
>JAAYPI010000176.1 GCA_012519885.1 Bacteroidales bacterium | reverse complement strand
AATACTGCTTTCATATCAACAATTTTTAAAGCAGATTTACCGCTCTCAAGCCATATTCCCATTTTAGACAGTTTTTTGACTTCATGTTTTTTCTTTGTTGATTTTTTAATTTCTTTAGTTGCCATACTACTATTGCCTTTTTTTTAGCAAAGATACAGAATTGTATGAAAAAAACATAAGATTTAGGATTTAATACAATAAAAAAACGACAAAGCAACGCTAATACCCAGGGCGAGCCCTCATGGGCGAGATTTACGCTTTATCGTCTTAAAGATAAAAGATTAAAACAACGGCAGGGACTCGAACCCTGCAATAACAATGCCTTTCGACCTTGCCAGTTACCTAATACTGGTATCGTCGTTTTAATCTTCTGAATACAAAGATACAAACATTTTTCAAATATTCATCATTCATAAGCAAAAGTAAATGACGATTGAATAGTTTTAAAGTACTATTACAGCAACTCACAGCCAAATATATATGTGTTAGTTATTTTATTGTTTTCAAAATAATACATATATTTGTAGTATATAAAATTTTAAATATAAGGAGATTGTAATATGAGCAATGAAGTAATAGCACGTATTGATATATCAAAACCAGCTGGTAGGAAAATAGTCAAAAGCCTCGAAAAAGAAAAGTCTGTAAAATTAGAATACCCATTACCCGAATCGATTGCTGGACAAAAATTGTACACGCATGAGGAGGTTTGGGCAAAGATAGAAAAAAAATTTGAAGAACATTATGGCGTTAAATGTAATTTAAAATGAAATATAAAATAGTTTATTTAGCCAGTGCAAAGGAATAGTTAATTAATTATATGTGATACGTTCTGAAGGTAAATATCCCATTAGTTGTTTATCAAGTCAAAAATACAATTTCTTGAAATTAACACGGTTTAACCAGAGAACAGTACAATAACATTGGAATATCTATTTCAATACTGCTTTCATATCAACAATTTTTAAAGCAGATTTACCGCTCTCAAGCCATTCTCCAACTTTAGACAGTTTTTTGACTTCTTATTTTTTCTTTGTTGATTTTTTAATTTCTTTAGTTGCCATACTACTATTGCCTTTCTTTTTAGCAAAGATACAGAATTGTATGAAAAAACCATAAGATTTAGGATTTAATACAATAAAAAAAGAAATCAAAATAACGCATGTTAGTGGGCGATTCCCACTCTGACTCACATAGTTGATTTCTTTTTATACCACGAAGAAGATAGAATTTTTTTAAGGACTAGTATTGATTTAAAAAACAGAAGGGAGAATAAACTCCCCCTGCAGGCGAACGCACCGTAGTGCATCTAATACCTTTCGATATCCGAATACAAAGATACAACATTTTTCAAATATTCATCATTTATAAGCAAAAATAAATGAAGATTGAACAGTTTTTAAAGTCCATTAAAACAAATCAAAGCTGATATGATATGTACTATAAAAGCAACGAAACGAAAACCTAAATAAACAGATTATCGCTTCGCGGGGGGAGTGGGCATATAGCCCTCTCCAAGTACGAAGGTACAAACATTTTTCCAATATTCATCATTTATAGTAATAAAATGATGATTGAACAGTGTTTAAACAGTATTAAAACGTATATTTCAGGTTTATTGTAGAGGTAACAGATGGAGAAATGCTCACAATATTTATGTACTGCATTCGACCTAATAAAAAAGCCAAAGAAATAATTTCTTTGGCTTTAAGCTCTCGAAAATGTTAAAAACATCGACGCTAACATTTTTACTTGCCTACGCTGTATGGCAAAACGATATGAAAATATAATACCTATTTTACTTAAAACAAAATATTTTATGAAAAAATTACTATTCCTGCCAATTGTGTGTTGTTTATCAAGTAAACGGTATAATCTTGTAAATAGAAAGTCAGTATGCCGAATAAAATATAATAAAAAATAGGGGATAGCCAGGTGCCGAATTGCTGAAATAATAAATTTCTATTTAAGATAGAAAAAATAACCTATCTATGCGGCAGGGATTGTAAAAAACGCTCCCAATCAGACCAGACCATAAATAGGTTATTTCTACCTGCAAAGATATTGCTATTTTTTCAATATATCAAAGGTTTAAGTGTTGAATTTTGTGAAAAATCATTCTTTTTGCTCTTCTTGCTACTTTATTATAATTTACGAACATCTACACCATAGTTAGCACTTAATATCTCCATATTACTTTCGTAACATTCTTTTAAGGTGTACAACTTTTTACCAACTAGTTCAGGAGGTAATTCATGTTTTACCTTAGCTACTTTGGGGTGTTTTTCTATTTCCTGAAGTAAGCGTTTCCCTTCAGGTGTTGTAATGTCAAGCTCAATGTTTACTATGTTCATACTAGGTGTTATGTATATTGTTATGGTTGTGTAATAAATGAATTTCTTTATTCAGTCCAGTCTGTAATTTTTATAGAATTGAAAAATCGGTGTAGCTAAAGCAAATCTCCACTAATTATT
>JAAYPI010000175.1 GCA_012519885.1 Bacteroidales bacterium | reverse complement strand
TGTTACCTTGATTAATTCATATTCCACATCAACTGTTGGTTCGTGCGTTATGGTAAAATTTGGCTGTGTAGCTGTATGAGTATAAATAGTAGTACCATCGGTATATTCATAATTCCAATTAGGTGTACCATTGGCGCTAAATTGAACTGTTACTTCATCGCCATTACATATATCTTGCGATGCTGTAATGATAGCAGACAATTGTGATGGTTGTACCAAGTTAAATGTGCGATTTACTTTACAATCATTCTTATCTGTTACAACTACAGTATAGGGTTGTCCACCTCTTAGCCCTGTTTGATTTTGAGCATCATTCACTACACCTGCTCCTGACCAATTAAATGTATAAGGATCGCTGCCACCAGACACAAACAATTCAATGCGTCCGTTGGCATCGTTGTAACATACATTTTGTGTAATTGAAGAAGATACCTCTAATGGTTGAGTAGGTTCAATAATCTCGCGGATATAGTTAATTTCACAACCTTGAGCATCTGTAACATCTAATCTATATGTACCTGCACCCAAGTTCATTAAACTAAATGGATTAGCCATAGTAGTTGGCACATCTGGTCCTGCCCACACCAAGGTATATGGTCGTGTTCCTCCTTTGACTTCTATATTCAAATAACCATCTTTGCCACCATTACAGCTTATGGCTGTTTGGCTAGAAGACATTTCATTTAATACTAATGGACTACTAGGTTGCAAAATATCGTATGTTTGTCTAAAAACATTTCCTGCTTGGTCTTCGAGCAATAAACTATACCTACCGGCACTCAAAGAATACAAGTTTTCATCACCACTAGAGAAACTTGGATTAGAAGGCGAAGTCCATGTATAATTATATGGAGGGAGTCCTCCTGTTACATGTAATTCTATGTAGCCATTACTTTCTCCATGACAAGCGATGTTTTTAGTAACTGCAGTTACATCTATTATTCCTGGTTGTGTAATGGTAATAGTTGTATCAATAGAACAATCTAAGCCATCTGTTACAGTAAAATAGTACCTATCAGCTATCAAATTTTCTACCCTTAAACTATTTGGTGATGGAGTAGGTAAATTTCCACCTTTCCACGAATATGTAAGTGCAGGTGTTCCTCCTTGTACATCCAGTTCAATGATACCTGTGTTTTCGCCTGTAACCAATACGTTTTGTTTTTCAATTACTTGAATATTCATTATTGGCGAATACTTGATTTCCTTTTCATCGGTAGCTGTACATAGATTTTTATCCGTTACTTGTACCCTATACCATCCTGGTCCTAGTGGGGTTAATTGAGGTCCCACTCCATAAGGAGTATTGGGATTTAATTTTGTCCATGTAAAGCTATATCCAGTACCAGTTCCCCCGCTTGCCGTAGCAATCAATTCTCCATCATCAACACCCTGACACAACATACTTGAACCAGAAATTGATACTTGCAATGGTTCAGGTTGGGTAATTTCGTATTCATCACTCACGACTGTACAACCAGAGGCATCAGTTAATGTGTAAGTATATTTTCCAGGATACAAAGCTAGAATAATTGAATCTTGTACCACAGTACCATTTTCATACGTCCATCTATGTTGATATGGATACGATCCACCACTTACTCGAGCATGTAAAAGTCCATCACGTTTACCAAAACACGATACATTAACTTGCTCAACATCAATCAGTAATTCGGTAGGAGAAGAAATTGAAAATTTCCTATCCACAAAACAATCATTACTATCCGTCACTCTTACCTCATAGTCCCCAGTTGCCAAGTTGGTTTGATCTTCGGCTCCAGGTACTACATCAATACCAGTCCAGCCAAATCTATATGATGGCACACCACCTGACACAGTTAAATCTATACTACCATTTGCCTGATCGTAACATGTGTTATTGGTAACCACAGCTTGCACTTGCAAAGGTTTTTCAGGTTCGATAATTTTTTGTGTAGATTGTACACTACAACCATTTTCATCTACAATATACACGGTATAGGTACCTGCTCCTAAATACTGTACACTCAAAGGATTGGTAACCACCGTAGGCACATCTGGTCCAGTCCACTGTATGGAGTATGGTGTTGTTCCACCCGTAACCCTGATATCTAACCTACCTGTTTTTTCTCCAAAACAAGGAATGTCTAAACGAGAAGAAATTAAATTCTCCACTTCGAGTAAATCGGGTTGAGAGATAAAATATTCATTTTCAAAACGATGTCCTCTTGCGTCTGTAACTACAACTTGGTACAAACCAGTCTCTAGATCACTAATGTTTTTGGTCAACACAATGCTTCCATTTGGATATGTCCACTCTACTTGGTAGGGTGCTACACCCTTAGAAATAGTTAACCCAATATAGCCATCGCTACCACCAAAACAACTTACATGTTGAATAGTTGCCACAACTTCTAACATTTCTGGTTGGCTAATCGAAATTTCTACGTTCTTGTAACAATTATTGGCATCTTTTACTCTTACAGCATAATTCCCTGCTTTAATATCTACTAAATTTTGATTAGCACGATTGGTAGCATCAATGCTTGGTCCATACAGCCACTCATACGTGTAACTGCCAGTACCACCTGTAACATCCAGCGTTATAGACCCTGTTGCTTCGTCGTACACCAATACATCTTGTTTGGTAACACCTACTACAATGGGCGTTGCCTCAACAATGGTAATCGTAGCATTTGCAGTACAATTATTCTTATCTTTAACATCAACCTTATAAATATCAGGCATTAGGTAACTGATAGCTTGTACGTCGTCCACAAAATCGTTTGAAGGTTGTTTTGTCCAATTATAGCTATATGGCTCTGTACCTCCCGACGGTGTTGCTGATGCACTTCCTGAATTACCTCCATGACACAAAACATCTTGTTTGGTTATGGATACAGTCAATGGATCTTTAGCATCTAAGGTTGCTGATGTAGTTTTTTTACATCCTAATGCGTCAATCACTGTAATGTTATAGGTACCAGAATACAAGTTTTCAGCACTACTACCATTAATTATCACCGTATTATCATCTTTACGAATTTCAACAGAGTATGTTGGCTCGCCCCCATGTACATTTACTGTAATAGAGCCATCGTGGCTGCCCGCACAGCTTATAGGAGTGGTAACAACATCAATGACTAGTTCTGTTGGATTCTGCAATTCAAACTTTTTTGTTACTTCGCAGTAATTTGCATCTTGCACAGTAACTGTATAGGTTTCCCCTGCAGTTAAATTAATTTGATTTTGGTCATACGGATTAGCACCAACTCCTGACCAAGAAAATAGATAAGGTTCATCAGGGGCAATACGAGGAGTTCCACCGCTTGGTATTAACATAATAGAAGCAGCCGATTCATTATGACATTTGTTGTCCACTAAAGTATGATCAAGATTCAACTTGGTTGGTTGTGTAACAATGGCTGATAAATTTGTAATACAATTATTCTTATCACGCACCTGCACTTGATACGTTCCTGCTCCTAAATTCACTAAACTAGTTGGGTTCGTTATTGTACTTGGCACATCGGGTCCTGTCCATGTGTACTTATATGGCGTAGTACCGCCACGTACTTCAACATCAATATTTGCCGTTTTATCTCCATGACACAATACAGACAATACGGTTGTGTTTTGCGTGTTCATTTCGAGTAATTTTGGTTCATTAACAAAATAACTATTAGGACCAAATGTATTGCCATTACTATCTTCTAATCTGAATACATATTCTCCAGGTTCCAAATCTTGAATATCTTCGTCTGATGAAATAAACCCATTAGGTCCAGTCCAACTATACGTAAATGGACGTACACCACCCGTAATATCTAATTGAATAAGAGCATCTTTACGACCAAAGCATGATACGTGTTTAATAAATGATTGTACCTGTATAACTTCTGGTTGCGTAATGGTAATGACTGTATCTTTTTGACAATCAAAATCATCTCTTACAGTAAATCGATAATTGCCAGCTATTAAATTATATTGGTTAAGATTTGTAACATTTAGTGGATTTATACCTACACCTGCCCAATAATACTGATAAGGCGGTGTTCCGCCAGTTACATTTAGTTCAATTTCACCTGTATTTTCTCCAGTAATAATAACATGTGTGAGTTTTGTAATGTTTATTTTTATTGGTTCAGGGGTATTAATCGTAGCAAACCGTTCTACCTTACAGCCACTTTCATCAGTTACTTCTACACGATATGTGTCTGAGGTTAAATTACTAATTGATGCTACTGAATCTATAAGCAGACCTGCCGAATTATACCATTTATACTTATAGGGTGGTCTGCCACCAGTAGGAATAACACTTGCATTACCTAAACGAGTAGTAGGGCATTCTACAGACTTTGACTGCACCGTGGCCGATAGTAATGGAGGTTCAATGATCTCGATCTGACTGTGACGTTCACAGCCAATGGTATCAGTAACAGTAAAACGGTAGGTTCCGGGTGTAAGATTTACTGCAACAGAATCAAATAATGTCGGCATTACTGGAGTGCCTATTATCTTTTCAAATGAATATGAATATGGATAACCACCACCTGATATTGTTGAGAGCATTTTACCATCATTTGCTCCATGGCAAGTGATATCTGTTTTGTTCGTGAGAACTCTTAATTTTCGTACAGTAAACTCTTGCGAAGCCTTGATTACACATTGTCCAAGACGAGCAAATACTTTAATTTGGGCTGTATTGATGGTAGTAATAGGTGCAAACTCTAAAATAGAACCTGTACCCATTTTCTTTTCAAAGGTTACCCCATTTACTTGCAACTCATATTCTACACCAATTTCTGTATTGGGAATACGAATGGCATTATCTCCGCTACTACAAAACACAGAAATATCTTCGATAGGTGCTATTTGAGCGATTTCAAATGTTTTAGCTTTTTCTGTAGAGCAAATAGTTACACCTTGCGTATTTTTATGGTCATAATAATAGGTAACTTGAAAATACCCATCCGTCAATGTAGGTGGGTAGACAACCGCCGTTCCATTTCCTCTATCCTTAAAATTGGCTGCTGGTCCAGTAAATACAAACCTGCCATGTGGGGCTTTATTACCTGTTATTACCACAGAATCTTGTGTACCACATATTACATCCATGTGGTTGTATCCCCAAAAATCGGCTGCTTCATTTAACACCCTAAAACCTTTGGTTACAGTAGTTGTACATGATTCTTTCGTACCTTGTGCATTTACATAATTCTCTTTATAGTGGTACGTTACATAGTAACTCGCATTATAGGTAGCTTGTGATAAATCAATACTTGCGAGTCCGTTTGGCAAGCTTGTTAGAAATGTTGGTCCAGTAAACCATACACTACCATCAGCTGGGTTGTTTGGGAAACCAGAAATATTGACAATTCCTTTGGGTTCACAATATTGGTCTTTTAAATTGCCAATCGACAAATCATTGGCACCTCTAACTTGTATTGTAGTACTATCTTTAGATACACATCCATACTCATTGGTTTGAATATACCTTATTTTATGTTCACCCAATCCTGCTCTTTCTGTATCAAAACGATTGTTAACAAGAGCATTCGCAACCGCATCAGATGAATAAATACCACCTAATGGAGTTGCTGCTAAACTGATTACATCTTTGATACAGTAATCTGATTTCAAATTCATATCAATTACCGAAGGAGCGTATACATCTACAGTATCTCTTTGTATATTATCACAATTTCCATCTGTATATTCGTAGCGAATTTCGTACTTACCGGCACCCCACCCTGGTTGGAAATATACATTTCCACTAGCCGGATCAAGCGTAGAGAGTACATTCACAGGATGTAATGGGTCTGTTATATTATCGATAGAAATAGTTCCTGTAGTAGGTGACGCAGAATTAACGACTAATTGCACATCTTCGTCGTAGGTACAATATGTTTTAGCAATATTGAAAGGAAATACCCTCGTAGGTGCTACTATCTGAAATGGAACTCGCTGTTTGGCAACACAACCATTCACATCTATCCGTTGTGCAATAACGCTATGATTACCAATACTGCCACGTGACGGATCAAGATATAAAACGCCTTGATTCTGAGAAATTTGCATTGCAGGTGTGGATAAGCCTAAATACGTGATATCTGTTCGCTGTCCACGAATTTCAGCTTCAGTAGAATTGATACACATAGGATTGGGTCTAATATCAAAAACTCCAAAATCTAAAGGAGCTTGCTTTTGGTCGATTACAGTCAGCATCTTCGTTTTTTCTGCATTACAGCCATATGTATCCTTAATCATATACTGAATATAATACGAACCTGCTGCAACATTATTGAGACGAGCAGTACCTTCTTGCTTATTTACAATTTGTAAAGTTGTTTGAGAAGGAATACTTCCATCATCTGTTCGTAGCGACCAATCACCATTTGTATTTGCAGGGTAACCTTTTAGATTTACAACAGCAACCTCTCCTGGAGGAATACAAATATTATAACTGGATGCAAACGGGGCATTATCTGGCACCATTTCCCAATCGACTTGTGGAGGGACATTAACAATTACATTCTCAATAATAGTATCTTTGGTACAAAAACCATCTGAATAAGTATACGTTATGCTCCCAACAGTACTCTGAGTAACTGAACTTGGTCTAAATATATTGTCGTTGCCAACAATACCTACACCACTAAATGCACCCCCAGGAGGTGTAGCTACTAAAGTTACATTACCGTCAGAAGAACAGTAATTTGGAACGGGCTTTAAGCCTGTAACCTGCAATTGATATTGAGCTCCAAAAACGACTTTTTTTTGCTTACTATACTGACAACCACCAGCTGTGGTAACCGTCAACTCGAAATTTGCATCATAACTAACTTCGATGCTCCGAGTGGTTTCTCCCGTACTCCACCTATAGGTAGAATTTGGATTATTGTGTACCACAGATAATGTTACAACATCTCCTGGACAAAATTTTTCTCTATTAGGAGTCATAATAATCTCAAAATCATCTACATCATCAATATCAATAACCAAGGTTGGCTCATCACCAGGATCATACGTTACGCTACAACCGTCTGAATTAATTTCGGTAATTTTAAAGGTAGTAGCACCTGTTAATAAATGAGAAAGCGTAAATATATTGGTAGCTGAATTATAATCTCGTTCGTTTCCATCTATTTCCATTTTAAAGGAATAAGGAGGTGTACCTGTTGTAAATTCGACCTTTATATTAGCAGTGTCACCAGGACAAGCGATGGTGTTGTTTAACGTAATAGTAGCCGTAGGTCTAGGTTTACGAACAATCGTTACCGTATCGTTCATAGTTGTGGTACAATAAGGACTTTGGTTGCCTTTTCTAGCTCTCACTGTATAGATACCACTTTCAAGACCATCCCATTCCATCGCTGAACCGTCTCCCTGTCGCCATGGAAAAGCGTCAAGTTTTATTCCATTTTTAAATATTGCATAATATACATCAGCTTCCGTTTCTTCTAAACGTACAATATTCTCTGATATATCATCTCCTTCACAATATGCAGTTTTATCAGCTGTTACTGAAAAAGCTATTGGATTTGGTGTAACAGTAACAATTACTTTATCGCTGGCTGTACATTCTAATGGGAAAGAGGTTTTTGCAGTTAACGTAAACTCAACAGTTTGTTCCATTGCTTTGGTTCGAGCTGTTTTAAAAGTGGTACTACCGTCAAACAAATCCGTTGGCTCCCAAGAAAAGGATTGTCCAGTACTGAGTGAGCTACCAATATTAGCAACATTACCATAACACACATTTTGATCTGCACCTGCATTGGCAATTGGATTTGCCACAACATCTACATCAACAGTCGCAGTAGCCTCGCAATCAGGGGAATCTTTCCACCGTACTGTATGCGTAAACTGAGTAGAAGATGTTAATGGCTGGGTAGTAACAAATAGCCCATCAAATGGGTCTTGTAATGAAGTTGTTGGACTCCATTCATACGACACATTCGGCAAATTATTTGTATTGCCAAATGTAGCAGTTGTACCAGAACAAATACTTACCTCCGTTTTATCCATTGTTATTACTGGTCGTTGTCGTATAGACACCGTAACACTAGAACTCAAAGTACAACTTAGGTTTTGTTGATTGGTGACAGTTAACCAAAATGTTCTATCAGCATTTAACGGAACAGTAGTTGGTTGGGCTATGTTTGGATTATCTAATTGGGCTATTGGCGTCCAACTATAATCAAAACCATGTTGCGATGGAACCCCCAAAATAGTAGTTTCACCAACACAAATCGTTCTATTCAATCCTGCCGCATTTGCTGGAGGCATTGCAAATACAGATGCCGTTACTTGTACCCTGTTACTTTCTATTCCTCCACTTTCTTGTGCCACCCAATAAGAGGTGGTTTGAGGAACATTTGTGTCAAAACTTGTGGGAGCTGCAATGGGTGTAGTAGAAGTAGCATCAGCATACCACACCAAGGTGCCTGTTGTAGCTGTTACCAAACTTGCCCATGTCTGCGTGCCTACTGTTTGACAAGCACTATAATTGCTTACCTCGGGAGTATCGGGCAACATGGTAGCTGATAATGTATAAACAGAACCTGTTTTATCCAATTGCAAAGAGACAGTTTTGCCAACCACTAAACCTGGAATAGAAAGGGATATATTGCTATTACTTGCATCAATAGAAACACCCGTACCTGCTACCAAGATGGTATTTGATGCCACATGCCCTACTTGACCAGCATCCCAAGTCCACGTAGTATCATCGGGAGATTTTAACAATTTAAATCCTCCGGTAATAGAATTAACTGGAAAGGAATACGTAAAAGACGTGGTATTACCAACAAACAGATGCGAAATAGCTGAAGCAGGATCATTCGTGCAATTTGCAGTTAAATCATCCCAACACACCATACCATAGGTATAAACCTGTGTATCCATACACACTGCATTGTGTGGTTGATAGTTGTTTTGAGTACTATCGGCGTAAATCAATAGTTTTATTTCACCAGATGAACAGTTATTCATTACAGAAGACAAACTAACCGTATCTGACTTTGCGGCAGGAAAATTATTGGTGTCTTCGATGTAAAATTTGTAATCATCAGTATTGCCAGTGTAGGAAGGAATAGTAAGCAAAGTTGACATTTCATCAGCCACATTGGTGCCTGCATTTACAAAAGTTGATTGTGTTACTACGTTATCAGAATTGTCAAGAATATACAATTCAAAATTTGCCGAAATGGTGTTGATATATAAAAATACAAAACACAATAACAACAAGCATCTTGCACAGATACTGGAAATATGTTGGTGTAACTGTTTCATAGCTGTTTCAATATTAAGGTTTTTCGCTTGTAAAGAGAGACTACAAATATATAAATAATTAACTGATTTTTTTCATATATTTATATGTTTAACGTGATTATTTAACAAAAAAATAGCGAAACGTAACATTTTCGCTATTTTGGTAACTAATTATTTCAAACTTTGATTATTCCAGTTCCTTAAAAAAAGACTCAACATGTCTTTTTTTCTTTTCATCATACATCTCTTCGATAGGAATCATTATACATACCTCTATCAAATTGCCAAAATCATGGTAAACGGCAAAACCAAACGATCGCATAGCTGGCGACAAGCTCATATACGCATTTACCAATGGGGGAATGCTTGTGCCTAAATCTTTTACTTCTTTCTTTAAAATCTTATAATCCTCATCATAATCATTGTTAACAAATACATGGTTGATTTGTTCCTCAGAAAGAGCAATATGAAACGGATCAATTGGATACACTAGTTTATCGACATCTGGAAAGAATTTTGTGATAAACCCAAAAACCAAATCACGTGCTTGTGCATTGTAATGCGGATACACAGTAACCTTGCCAAAGAAATACTTAGTATCGGGCACGGAAACAATTAAAGCCCCGATTCCATCCCACAAATTATCCAACGCAAACAAGCTTTTTGCACCCATTTTGCTCGATTGGTAATCTGGCTGCACAAACGAACGACCCAGTTCGATAGTATATGGCAAATACTCTTTGATAAATTGAGGAGAGAAATGGTACATTTCGGAGGTAACCAAATTGGGTTGACCATCTTCTTTTAAAAACACTTGAGAACCATGTATAAAACGATAACCACCTATAATTTCTTCTGCGTCTGGATCCCACACAAACAATTGCTTATAGGGTTGATCCATAAAATCATAATCATCCAAATCATAAGCCTCTCCACTACCTCCACCAGCTGTACGAAACGATAATTCGCGCAAGCGACCAATCTCCATCATGCAATTTGGAGCCTCTTTTGCCGTTATTAAATAAACCTCGTTATTCCCTTTGTTGGTTTTTCTCAACAATCTCTCGGAGGTTAATTCGGCTTTTAGTAAAGCTCTGTCTATTGGCTTTATAATATCTTCCACAGTTTTGGTTATTTTTTTAAATTATACACTATTTTTTTTACATATTGTGCCCACTTATGAGGTGTTTTTGCATCATCAAACACATTCCATTGAATAGGTTTACCTATAACAATTTTCAACTCTTTATTTCTCTGGCGAAACATTTCATGTGGCAACAATAGCATTTCTATATTAAGGGTTATTTTCAATTTTTTACGCACACGTGCTACCCAATAAAACAAAGCTGAATTACGTGCTCCTATATATATAGGTACTATGTTACGTTTATACTCTACTGCTTTTACAATAAAATTTTTTTTCCACTCAGGGTCTTCTATTTTTCCTTTCGATTTACGCGAAACCATTCCTGACGGAAACATCATCATTTGCTTAGATGACATATATGCCACATGTAAGGCTTCTGCCAAATTTTTTGCCCGCCCTCCCACCTTATTAACCGGGATAAACAAATCTTGTACATTTTTTAAATACATCAACAAATCATTGGCTGGGATAATTATCCCCTCAGGATAATGCTTACCTACCTCATACGCAACTGCTACGCCATCTATACCACCTAATGGATGATTGGACACAAACACACAAGGCGTACCCGATAGAGGCAAATTATCGACTCCTGAAACTAAAACACGCACATTGAGATACTCTATTAATGCCTGAAAAAAGTCCAAATCTTTTTTATCCTTAGCTAAAGTTAAAAAATGATTTATTTCCTTCACATGCAATAACTTAGACAACAAATAAACCAACATTGAAGAAGGTTTCTTCCCCCCAGTCTTTCCTTTTAATATTGATGCAATATCTATTTGCACTGGCTGACTCATGTCCAACATACTACCCATTCTCATTATAATGCCGACAAATATACATTTTTTTTTCCACCCAAAGATTGAATACACAATTTTTTTATAACAATCTATAAAATAAAGCCTGTTAATAACTTTGTGGGGAATTGTGTCGTAAAAAGTTGCAAAATGTCGTAAAAAGTATTAATTTTACACTTCAAGAAGAGTAAGATATGACATCATTAATTGGAAATATAGAAGCAAAAGTTGACGCAAAAGGCAGAGCCTTTGTTCCAGCCCAATTCAGAAGACAATTGCAAGATGAAACCAAATTCATTTTACGCAAAGGATTGTTTCATGACTGCTTGGTATTGTATACAGAACAAGCTTGGAATGATATTATTACTGTGTTGCGAAACAACTTAAGCAGATGGAACAGACGTGAGGAGCAAATATTTCGACAATTTGTAGCCGAAGCCGATCGCATTGAATTAGAAGAAAACGGGCGAATGCTTATTCCAAAACGGTATATTGATGCCTTACAAATTGACAAAGATATTCGTTTTGTTGGAGCAGATACCGTCATTGAAATTTGGCCTATTAATAAAGTTGAAAATACCTTTATTGATGCGGATAATTTTGCACTTGAAATAGAAAATTTGATGAATATTGGCAAATCTACGAAAGATTAAGAAATTGCGAAGAGACAATATTTCGCACATATATATACAATAATCGCAAATATATAATAAGGGTTAACAAATAAAAAAACGAAAATATAGAATGACAACGTATCACACTCCCGTTCTTTTAAAAGAAAGTATTGAAGGTCTACTAACTAACAAATCGGGGGTATATGTTGATTTAACGTTTGGTGGAGGTGGTCATTCTCGTTTTTTACTCAGTCAACTACATAGCGATGCTAAAGTATTTGGATTTGACCAAGATAAGGATGCAGAAATGAATGCAGTAAATGATAGCCGATTTACGTTTGTACAAAGCAACTTTTGCTACTTAGAAAATTTTATGCAATACTATGGGATTAACGAAGTGGACGGAATATTAGCTGATTTAGGGGTATCTTCTCATCATTTTGATGATGCAGAACGCGGTTTTTCATTCCGTTTTGATGGAATATTAGATATGCGCATGAATCAAGCTGCAAAACTTACAGCAAAAGAAATTTTAAACACATACACAGAACAACAACTTGCGGATATATTCTTTTATTATGGAGAATTACCTCTGGCAAGAAAAATAGCGAGAAAAATAGTAGAGCAACGAAAAAACGAACAATTTGAAACCATTTTTGGATTTGTCGGCATAATACAACCTTTGATAGGAAAAGAAAAGGAAAAAAAACAATTGGCACAAGTATTTCAGGCATTACGAATAGCCGTTAACAACGAAATGGATGCATTAAAAAAAATGTTACTGAGTAGTGCAAAAGTTTTAAAGAAAGAAGGTCGTTTCGTTTGCATTACCTATCATTCATTAGAAGATCGATTGGTGAAAAATTATTTAAAAACAGGCAACATGGAAGGGATTATAAACAAAGACTTTTTTGGGAATATCCAAACGCCATTTAGCCTGATAAACAACAAAGTAATTATTCCAACGACCGAAGAAATAGCAAGCAATTCACGAGCAAGAAGTGCAAAACTACGCATAGCAAGCAAAAAATAGCAGTATGGCAAAAATAAAAACATTAAAAAAGAAAATAAAGGAAAGCGAAGAATTTAACGATTTAACAAAAACTTCGGTTAAAGATATTTTTGATGGAAATGTATTTTCCAAAAGCTATTTTTTAAAACAAATTAAATTAATTGTATTGGTTAGTTTTTTTATATTTTTTTATATGGATAACCGTATGGAATGTGAAAAACAAATTGCAACTATCAATGATTTAAATCAACAATTAACTGATGTAAAATATACATCAATGGTAGTAGAAGCTGATTTGCTTAGTATAAGTAGAAGAACACAAATAGAAGCATTATTACACCAACATGCTATTGAGTTAAAAGAACTAAGTATTCCACCGTATAAATTAACAACAAAATAACACAATGAAAGCGGTTTTGTTTATATTACTTGCAATTGCAGTAGTTGCTATCATTAGCTTGCTGGTGTTATTGTTTATACGTAAAAATACGGTAAAAAAAGAGATTATGCTTCGTTTTGCAATTATCTACATTTTTATTCTAATTGCATTTGGAGGAGTTATATTTAGAATTGTTCATCTACAATATGTGGAAGGAGAAAAATTACGGGCACTAACAGCTAGCCAACAATCTGCATTGCGACCAATTAAGCCAAACAGAGGTAATATTTTAGCGAGTGATGGACGCCTTTTAGCAAGCTCAATTCCTACGTATTATTTGTATATGGATTTAATGGCTGATGCTTTGGTGCAAAAAAGCACAAAGAATGAAGCAGAATTTAAACAAGACGTTAGACGTTTATCAGTAGCATTAGCAAAAAAATTTAAAGATAAAACAGCATGGGAATATGAGAAACAATTTTTAAACACTTTTTACGACCAAACAAACAAACGTAAAAGAGAATATCTGTTGTATCCTAAACCCATATCATATATTGATTTAGCTGAAGTAAAAACGTTCCCAATTTTGCAAAAAGGAAGATATGGTGGAGGTTTTTATACAAAAAAACGAGTAACCCGCATCAAACCTTTTGGAGAACTAGCCTCACGTACTATTGGAGACATCTATGGGGAAGAAGAAAAAGGAGGTAGTAGCGGCTTAGAGAAACAATACAACAAACTTTTGCAAGGGGAAGAAGGATTCTACTATCGCAGAAAAATGGCTGGAAAATTTGTTGATATTGTGGTGAAAGATGCTGTGAATGGGTATGACGTTGTAAGCACTATTGACTTAGACATTCAAGACATTGTTGATAGCGAACTAAGAAAGAAATTGATTGAAATTGATGCACAATCGGCTACTGCTATTGTAATGGAAGTAAAAACAGGTGAGATAAAAGCCATAAGCAACCTAACACGTAGAGGTGAAGGCGTTTATCTTGAAACCACCAATATTGCCTTGGCTGACGAAGTTGAGCCAGGTTCTACTTTTAAAACATTGGCTTTGATGATTGCACTAGAAGATGGTGTAGTTGATACGACTGCTATAGTAAATACTGGGAATGGATTGAAACGGTTTAGCAGAAGAGTTATGAGAGACCACAATTATAGGAAAGGTGGTTATGGTACATTGACTATGCCCCAAATACTCTATAATTCATCAAACGTGGGCACATCATCAATTATTTACGATAACTACGCAAACAATCCTCAACGATTTATCGACTTACTAAAAGGCACTAAAATTCATAAAGCAGGAGATTTAGGAATACCTGGACACGGACACGTAAAGATTAAAGACCCAAGTATGAAATCTTGGTCATATACAACACTTCCTTGGATGTCAATTGGCTATGAAATACAGATTCCTCCAATCTATACACTTATGTACTATAATGCATTTGCAAACAATGGGAAAATGATGAAACCATATTTCACTAAAGAAATCAGGCAACATGGCGTTACGGTGGAGCAATTTGACCCAATCGTTATCAATCCAAAGATTTGTTCGGATGCAACATTAGGCAAAATACAATCCATGCTAGAAGGTGTGGTAACACAGGGAACTGGCAAAATTATTCGGTCAAAATTATTTTCTATTGCAGGAAAAACGGGTACAGCCCAAATTGCTATTGATGGCAAATACAAAGATGCTAGTGGAAAAGCAAGACACCAAGTATCTTTTTGTGGATATTTTCCAGCAGACAAACCCATGTACTCGATGATTGTATATATAAAAGACCCTAAGGGACCCCATATATCTGCTGGTGGGATGAGCGGCGTAGTATTCAAAAATGTAGCAGAAAAAATATACACTATGAAACTAGGAGATATACCTTCTTGGGCTCATTCGGAAGTAACGGATTCTTTAGCAATCATAAAAAAAGGATACGTACCACACATTAATGAAGTACTTAAAACCATGGCAAAGCCAATTAAAATGGCAGATAAAACTATGCAATGGGGAGAATACATTGTGAATGACTCTACACAAATAGCCTCGTTTAATCCTTTTGTTACGAGGAAACACACTATGCCAAATACTATTGGTATGAGTGCTAAAGATGCTGTGTATATAGTAGAAAAAATGGGACTAAAAGTAACAATTATTGGTTTTGGAAAAGTAGTAGAGCAAACAATACCAGAAAACGAACACATCGTACAAGGTATGCCCGTAACACTTACATTAAACTAAAAATGAGAAAATGAAAACGCTTGACGAATTAGTAAAAAACATAGCAGTTATTAGACGTTTGCACTACACTTCTGATAGACAAATAAATGGATTGTGTTTCGATTCGAGACAAGTTCAACAAGGATACCTATTTTTTGCTACGAAAGGGTCAGCTGTAGATGGGCATCAATACATTGCAGATGCTATTGAATTAGGAGCCACAGCTATTGTTTGCGAACAACTACCAACATCCATTCATAGCGATATTGCATACTTACAAGTTGCTGATAGTGCTGTAGCTATGGGTAATATGGCAGCTAATTGGTATGATAATCCTTCACAAAAACTAACCCTTGTAGGTGTAACAGGTACCAATGGAAAAACAACTATAGCCACTTTGCTATATAATCTATTTGAACAATTAGGCTATGTTTCTGGATTACTTTCTACAGTATGTAATTATGTTCACAAAGAGCAAATACCAAGTACACACACCACGCCCGATGCTCTTAGCATACAAGCTTTATTACATAGAATGGTTATAGCAGGATGTTCGTATGCATTTATGGAAGTAAGTTCGCACGCTAGCGATCAAAAACGCACTGCTGGATTACATTTTGCAGGAGGTATTTTTACAAATCTTACACGCGACCATATCGATTATCATCAAACAATGGAAGCCTATTTAAAAGCCAAAAAAACATTTTTTGACTTGTTGCCAAAAACGGCTTTTGCACTTACAAATACTGATGATAAAAATGGATTGGTCATGTTGCAAAATACTGCTGCAAACAAATACACCTATTCAACCCAAACATTAGCTGACTTTAAAGGAAAAATCATTGAGCTAAGCTTTGAGGGCATGTTACTTTCTATCAATAACAAAGAGCTATCAGTAGCATTTGTAGGCAAATTTAATGTTTCAAATTTACTAGCTGTATACGGAACAGCAGTATTACTTGGCATACACCCCGACGAAGCTCTCATCGCTTTGAGTACACTAAAACCTGTAAGCGGTCGTTTTGAAACGCTACAATCTCCTACTGGATTTACAGCTATTGTAGATTATGCACACACACCTGATGCATTGAACAACGTATTAGAAACAATCAATGATATCCGATCAGAAGGAATCGCTGAAAATATGGGAAAACTATACACAGTTGTTGGTTGTGGTGGTAATAGAGATAAAGGTAAAAGACCCATAATGGCAAAAGAAGCAGTAAAGGCAAGCAACATGGCAATCTTTACTTCAGATAACCCTCGCAATGAAAACCCCAAGGATATTCTGAATGATATGGTAGCAGGAATAAATGAAGAAGAAAAAAAATCAACACTAGTAATTGAAGATAGGTATCAAGCCATAAAAACAGCCTGTATGTTAGCTCAACGTGGAGATATTATTCTGGTGGCAGGAAAAGGACACGAAACGTATCAAGAAATAGCAGGCGTAAAACATCATTTTGACGACAAAGAGGTATTAGCGGAACTATTTGCTCAACTATAAAACAAAGTAGCGTATGTTGTACTATTTATTTAGATTTTTAGAAGAAAACTTTAACTTACCTGGTGCAGGTTTGTTTAGTTATGTATCATTCCGTGCAGGCATGGCACTCATTTTCTCGCTCTTTATTTCGATGGTTATCGGAAAAAATATCATCAACTATTTGCGTAAAAAACAAATAGGAGAATCCATTCGTGATTTAGGGCTTGATGGACAAATAAGCAAAAAAGGAACACCCACTATGGGAGGGATTATTATCATTATAGCCATCTTGGTTCCTAGTTTATTGTTTGGTCGCATACGTAATATATATTTACTTTTGATGATAGCAACTACAGTATGGTTGGGAGTTATCGGTTTTCTCGACGACTATATTAAAGTGTTCAGAAAACACAAAGAGGGATTAAACGGAAAATTCAAAATTGTTGGGCAAATTGGCATTGGACTATTAGTGGGTATGACCATGTTTTTAAGTCCTGAAGTAGTAATGATAGAAAATACCAATCACGTTAAAGTACAACATATAGAAACAACCGAATTAGACTCAAAAAGCATAGCTGTAAAATCGACACAAACCACTATTCCATTTATCAAAAATACAAACTTTGATTATGCTGATTTTTTACCATTCTTAAAAGAACACGCACAAACAGGAGCATGGATTTTATTTATTATAATTACTATATTTATTGTAACAGCAGTGTCAAATGGAGCAAACCTAACGGATGGATTAGATGGACTTGCTGATGGTTCGTCTAGTATCATTGGTATTACACTGGGCGTATTAGCATATGTATCTAGCCATGTGGGGTTTGCTGGGTATTTTGACATCATGTTTGTGCCTGGAAGCGAGGAATTAGTAGTATTTGCAAGTGCTTTTGTGGGAGCCACAGTTGGTTTTTTGTGGTACAACTCCTACCCTGCTCAGGTATTTATGGGCGACACAGGAAGTTTAACAATTGGAGGCATTATTGGCGTGTTTGCGATACTCATACACAAAGAATTTTTACTACCAATCTTATGTGGCATTTTCTTAATAGAAAACCTGTCGGTAATGATGCAAGTATCGTACTTTAAATATACAAAAAAGAAATATGGAGAAGGGAGACGCATATTTTTAATGTCCCCTTTACATCATCATTATCAGAAAAAAGGCATTCCTGAAGCTAAAATTGTAACTCGTTTTTGGATTATTGGTATTGCACTGGCAATATTTACACTTATAACACTTAAAATTCGCTAAATATGAAAAAGATAGTGATACTTGGTGGAGGAGAAAGCGGAGTAGGTGCTGCTGTATTAGCAAAAAAACAAGGCTTTGATGTATTTGTTTCAGACGCTTCTGGTATCAAACAAAAGTATCGAGAAGTATTACAAAAATATGCTATCAGATGGGAAGAAGGAACACATACATACTCAGAAATAATGGATGCTACAGAGGTGATTAAAAGCCCTGGTATACCAGACAAAGCCCCTCTCATTAAAGAAATAAAAGCTAGACACATACCCATTATTTCGGAGATAGAGTTTGCTGGTCGTTATACAAAAGCTAAAACCATTTGTATCACAGGAAGCAATGGAAAAACTACCACCACAATGCTAACCTATCACATTTTGCAACAAGCAGGATTGAATGTGGGACTAGCAGGCAACGTGGGTAAAAGCTTTGCACTACAAGTAGCAGAAAATCAGTTTGATTATTATGTAATTGAACTAAGCAGTTTTCAACTCGACAATATGTATACTTTCAGAGCCGACGTAGCTGTATTGTTAAACATTACACCCGATCATTTGGACAGGTATGACTACAATTTTCAAAACTATGTGAATGCTAAAATGCGTATTACACAAAATCAAACAGAAAACGATGTATTTATCTATTGGCAAGATGATCCATCTATTAACCAAGAACTAACGAAACATACTATAAAAGCAAAACTATATCCATTTTCTATGAAAAAGAAAGATAACACCAAATCATTTGTTGACAAAAATAACCTTATAATCAATACAGAAGAAACCGATATGAGCATCAACATCGACAACTTGGCAATCAAAGGCACTCACAATGTGTACAATTCAATGGCAGCGGCACTATCTGCTAGCGTAATGAACATTAAAAAAGAGCAGATAAGAAACTCTTTGGCAGATTTTGAAGGAGTTGAACATCGTCTAGAACCTGTAGCAAAGGTACGAAATGTCATGTTTATTAACGATTCAAAAGCCACCAATGTTAACTCGTGTTGGTACGCACTTGAAAGTATGAAAACACCAGTGGTATTAATTTTAGGTGGTACAGACAAAGGCAATGACTATAACGAAATAAAAAGCTTGGTAGAGCAAAAAGTACACACCCTTGTTTTTTTAGGTATTGACAATAGTAAATTGGAAGCGTTTTTTGGGAAACTAAATAAAAAAATAATTAGCACCAGTTCGATGGATGATGCTGTAAAAGCTGCTTATTTAGCAGCCAACAAAGGAGATTCTGTTTTATTATCACCCTGCTGTGCCAGTTTTGATTTATTTACTAACTACGAAGATAGAGGAACACAATTTAAAAACTGTGTTAAAAATTTATAACAATTTGATGTAAGAATAATTATGGGCGAACTATTTAAAAAAGTATTTAAAGGAGATTTTATCTTATGGATTACCATAGGACTTCTCCTTTTGGTTTCGTCTATCGAAATGTTTAGTGCTATCAGTCAAGAGGCTTTTAGACGCAGTAATCATCTTGCTCCATTTTTTAGCCATATTCAAATGCTCGGATTAGGCTTAATAGCTATGATTATTGTACATCGTTTTCCGTATCGCTATATCAGAGGACTAAACTATTTGATACTCCCCATTGCATTAGTTTTGCTAGTATTATTACCATTTATAGGAGTAGAAGCAAATAATGCAATACGTGCAATTAAAGTATTAGGATTTGAGTTTCAGCCACTAGAATTAGCAAAATTCAGTACCATTGTATTTATCAGTGATATGCTTGCAAGAAATCAAAAAGAAGGTCAAACTGCCGATAAAGCTTTTTGGCCCATCATTTCAGTTTTAGGCATATTCTGTTTGTTAATTGCCCCACAAAACCTTTCTACAGCCGTAATGTTATTCGGAGTAGGTATTCTATTAATGATGATAGGTAGAATTTCCTTTGCCAAATTAGGTATCACTATTGGAGTGTTGGCAGCCTTATTACTTTCTCTTTATGTTATTTCACATTACTTTCAGCCACAATTCTTAGGTCGTTTAAATACGTGGGTAGGTCGTATAGACGATTTTGTTAGCGAAATAAATGAACCTTCTGCGGACAAGACATATGTTATCACAGATGATAACATGCAAATCATGCACTCTAAAATTGCAATTGCACACGGGATGACACCTGCAGGTCCGGGAAATAGTACACAAAGAGATTTTCTACCATTGGCTTTCTCTGATTTTATTTATGCTATTGTGATAGAAGAATATGGTTTAGCTGGAGGGATATTTATTATGCTTCTGTACCTAATAATCTTATTCCGATCTGGAAGAATTGCTACCCAATGCGACAAAGCCTACCCTACATTTATGGTTGTAGGGCTATCTTTATTGATTGTAATTCAAGCTTTTATAAGCATGGCTGTGGCGTCTCATTTAGGTCCAGTTACTGGACAACCACTACCGCTCATTAGTCGAGGTGGTACATCTATTATTATGACTAGTGTGTATTTAGGTATCATATTAAATATTAGTCAATATATCAAAAAAGAAGAAAAAGTATCCAACAATACTACGAATGCTCCTGCTGACGAAGCACAAAATGAAGTTGTGTCAGACAGTGAAGATACGGCTGAAACAGCATCAGACACAGAAACAAGACAAACCGATATTAAATAGCATACATCTATGAAAGAACACGTACGTATCATTATTAGTGGAGGAGGAACAGGAGGACACATTTTTCCTGCCATTTCTATTGCCAATAGCCTAAAAGAAGTATTGCCAGAAGCAGACATCCTATTTGTAGGTGCTGAGAATAAAATGGAAATGGAGAAAGTTCCTGCAGCTGGATATCCTATTGTTGGGTTACCAGTAAGCGGATTTGACCGTTCGGATATGAAACGTAATATAGCATTTTTTCCCAATTTGATTAAAAGTTTATATAAAGCAAAAAAAACAATCAAATCGTTTAACCCCGACATTGTAGTTGGTGTAGGGGGTTATGCTAGTGGACCTACATTGTATATGGCAAATAAATTAGGTATTCCAACAGTTATTCAAGAGCAAAACTCGTATGCAGGAGTTACCAATAAATTGCTTGCCAAAAAAGCTTCACGCATATGTGTAGCTTATGATAATATGCATCGATTTTTTCCATCAGATAGAATTACACTTACAGGAAATCCTGTACGTCAACAATTATTAGAAAATAGTCAAAACAAAGAAGAAGCGTATTGCGAGTTTGGCTTTCTCCCTACTAAAAAAACCCTTCTCATTGTGGGTGGTAGCTTGGGAGCTCGCACTATAAACCAAAGCGTATTGCAACATATTAATAAGCTAGCAGATACTGGCATACAAGTTATATGGCAAACAGGGAAGTATTATTTCAATAGTATAAAACAACAAACAAGCCATATTGATTCAAAAAGCATCGTTATTACTGATTTTGTGGCTCGTATGGACTTGGCTTATAGTATAGCCGACTTGGTTATTTCGCGTGCAGGAGCAAGCTCTATATCAGAATTAAGTATGCTACAAAAACCATGTATCTTGGTGCCATCGCCCAATGTTTCTGAAGATCATCAAACAAAAAATGCAATGGCGTTGGTCGAAAAACAAGCTGCTGTTATGATAAGCGACCAAGAAGCACCAGAGTTTCTTATTTCAACAGCACTAACACTCATTAGCAACGATACCAAACTGACATATCTTAGCAAAAATATTGAACATTTTGCTAAACCAGAAGCAGCTAATCACATTGCTAAAGAAATCTTAAAAATAATTGGTATTGATGTATCACATAACATACAAAAAAAGGGAAAATCAACGACTAAAAAAATAAAATCGTGTCAACAAAATTATTATTTTTTAGGTATTGGGGGTATTGGTATGAGTGCTTTAGCTCGCTATTTCAAACAACTTGGGCATCAGGTAGGAGGGTACGACGCTACTGAAAATACACTTACACAAAAATTAGAATCAGAAGGGATGGAAATTCATTACAACGATAGTGTAAATACCATTCCTGTGAAATACATGGATAAGGAAAATACGACTATCGTATATACACCTGCAATTCCACACGACATGAGCGAACGAGTTTTCTTTGAAAAAGCTGGTTTCACAATGCTAAAAAGAGCAGAAATATTAGGTGAAATTACACGTTCAAAAAAAGCCTTATGTGTAGCTGGAACACACGGAAAGACGACTACTTCAACTATCCTTGCCCATATTCTCACACAATCAAGCCTCGGAACCAATGCTTTTTTAGGAGGTATTTCAAAAAATTACAGCACAAATTTATTGGTGAATGCCTCATCAGATATTGTAGTAGTGGAAGCAGATGAGTATGACAGATCATTTCATCAGTTATCTCCACATATGGCTATTATTACAGCCACCGATAATGACCATTTAGATATATATCAAGATAGAGAAAACCTACTATCTAGTTTTCAACACTTTACATCACTTATACAAGAAAATGGATGCTTGTTGCTTAAAAAAGGTATTGAGTTAGTGCCTAGCACAAAGAATTCGGTAAAGATATACACCTATTCAGCAAATGAAGTAGCAGATTTTTATGCTACAAACATTCTAATTGAAAATGAGAAAATTCTTTTTGATTACGTTACGCCTACTTTTACAATAGAAAAAATCAAACTAGGAGTTCCTATTTTAATCAACGTAGAAAATGCAGTCGCTGCTATGACCATAGCATATCTAAACGGTGTTACTAAAGAAGAATTACAACATGCTATTGAAACATTTAAAGGAATAGAAAGACGCTTTGATTTTCAATTACAAACAGAAAATGTACGTTTTATTGACGATTATGCCCATCATCCCGAAGAATTAAAAGCCTCTATACAATCAATACGTAAACTGTATCCAAATAAGTCAATTTGTGGTATTTTTCAACCGCATTTGTATACCAGAACACGTGATTTTGCAACTGAATTTGCGAATAGCCTTTCGCTCCTTGACAGTGTTATTTTATTGGATATTTATCCTGCTCGTGAGCTACCTATCAAAGGAGTAAGTTCAAAAATGATATTCAAACACATACAATGCAAAAATAAGTCAATTTGTAGCAAGGAAGATTTGCTAGAGGAGATAAAAAAGTATAATTTTGACGTCTTAATTACATTGGGAGCTGGAGATATAGATAAAATGGTGCCACTAATTACTCAACAACTTAAAAACAGCTTTAATTGATATAAAAATGATTAAAAAGATTGCTCTTATAGTAGTTTCGGTAGTGTTTCTGTCGTATTTAATTTACGCAGCAATCTCCTTTACCCATACACCACAAGAGCAAGTGTGTAGTACAATACATATTTTCAAAATTGATAGTGTTGATTATAATTTTATTAAACGCAAAGAAATTGAAAAACAATTAACAGATAACAATATATATCCGATAGGACGAAAAATTGATTTCGCATTTACACATGCTATTGAAGAAAAAATCAAAGAGATGAACTATGTAAAACGGGTAGAGTGTTATCGAACCAATCATGGAGATGTGGTCATACGCATATGGCAACGCCAACCTATTGTTCGTATTATTACACCATTCTATTCTTATTACATTGATCAAGACAGAAAAAAGATGCCAATATCTAAAGATTTCACGGTTATATTGCCTATCGTATCTGGTAATGTAACAGAAAGTTTTGCCAAAAACGAACTCTTTGATTTTGTAACATATATCACCAACGATTCATTTTGGAATGCTCAAATTGATCAAATATACATCAAGGAAAATAAAAAAATTGAATTAGTGCCAAAAGTAGGATTATACACTATTACATTAGGAACACTTGATGATTATGAAACCAAATTAAAAAAACTGTATGCATTTTATAAAACATATCCTGAATTTGCTTTAACAGACACTTACTCAAATATCAATATTGAATACAAGAAATTACTATATGCAACTAAAAAATAATTCCAATACTATGAACACATCTACTCCTTACATCCTAGCTTTTGATTTGGGTACAACCAAAATAATTGGTGCAGTAGCTCAAAAAACAACCGAAGGAAAGCTCTCAATTGTGGCATACGAAGAAGAGGAAACCAAGCCAACTACCATTAAACAAGGGGCTATATTTAATGTGGCAGACACAGCTTTTATTATCAATAGTATTGTTACAAAATTACGTAACAAGACTAAGTTAAACCTAACCAAAGCATATATTGGTATAGGTGGCAGGTATTTGCGTTGCAAAGAAAACACAACAAAACGTACATTAGGTTATAACGAAATTGTAGAACAAAATTTGCTTGATAAATTGTATCAAGAGAACTTTAAACTACAATCTACTGAGTTTGATATCTTAGATGTAATCACTCAGGAATATTTAGTTGATGATGAGTGGGTAGCAGATCCTGCAGGTATAGCATGCACACAATTAGAAGGACGTTACAAAATTATTTATACAAAAAGCGAAATTAATACAGGAATCAACAAAGTAAAAGAACTCTTGGCAGAAAAATCACAATTAGAAATAATTCGCACATTTCCCTCTCCCATTGCTACAGCAAACGGACTTATTTCGGATGACGAAAAAGAACTTGGCTGTATGATAATTGATTTTGGAGGGAGTACAACTTCGTATAGCGTATTTACAAAAAATTACCTCAGAGAAATAGGTGTCATTCCATTGGGAGCTAAAACAATTACAAACGATATAAGAGAACTTAATTTAACAGAACCTCAAGCCGAAAAACTAAAGCAAAAACTAGGCAATGCAATGGCAACTTTAGAGGTGCCTGATAAGCGTATTATTATCGCTAAAGCAGCTCACGAACAAGAAGAAAAATCGATACAAAGCACATTTTTAGCTCAAATTATCGAAGCAAGGGCAAGTGAAATTTTAAATTTCATCATTACCCCATTAAAACAAAAAGGATACATGAAACAACTCGGTGCCGGTATCATTATTACTGGAGGAGGAGCTCAACTCAAGAATATGAGAGCTTTGGTACAATCGCTGAGTGGTGTGGACGTTCGTACTACTGTTGGTGTACATTTACTTACAGAAGATTCTATTTCGGATGATTTTAAAAAACCATCTTACAGTCAAATTATTGGCTTGTTATCAATGGGAACAGAAAATTGCGTATCAGAAACTATTGAAGAAAAATTTATACCATCGAAAAAAACAAAAAAAACTGGGAAAAATTTATTCGTACGTTTTGCCGATAGTGCATCACAACGATTAACTGATTTATTTACCGACAATAGTGATACAATTCAATAAGACAACAAACTAAAAATAACTATCATGGTAAATTTTGATTTTTCAACAAATGCTGATACAATTATAAAAGTAATTGGTGTAGGTGGAGGTGGTGGCAATGCTGTAAATTACATGTTTAATCAAGGTATTAAGGACGTTACATTTGCTGTATGTAATACCGATTACCAAGATTTAAGACGCTCTCCAATCCCTATTAAAATACAACTAGGAGACAAAGGACTGGGAGCGGGTAATATGCCAGAGGTAGCTCGCGAAGCAGCCCTTGAAACCATGGACAAAATCGAAGAACTATTGGATGATAGTACTAAAATGGTATTTATTACGGCAGGAATGGGAGGAGGAACAGGTACTGGTGCTGCCCCTGTTATCGCAGAAATAGCCAAAAACAAATCTATCTTAACAGTAGGAATTGTTACAATCCCTTTTGAATTTGAAGGAGAAAAAAAGATTCAGAAAGCACTGAATGGGGTTCGCGAAATGAGCAAACATGTAGATGCTCTGTTAGTGATTAATAACGAACGTCTTATTGATATTTTTCCAGATTTAAAAATGTCAACAGCCTTTGCCAAAGCTGATAATATCCTAACAGATGCAGCCAAGGGAATTGCCGAGATAATTACCATTCCAGGATATATTAATGTGGACTTTGCTGATGTACAAACTATTTTAAAAGAAGGTGGTTTTGCTATTATGAATACAGGGTTTGCTAGTGGCGAAAAACGTGTAAGTAAAGCTATTCACGATGCATTGAACTCTCCTCTTCTCAATAATAACGATATAAAAGGAGCCAAACGCATACTATTACATGTATATACCTCCAGAGAAAATGAACTCGACATGACTGAAACCATTGAGATTAAGCATTTCTTAAACAATATTGCTAAAGATGCAGAAGTTATTTGGGGTGCTACATACGATGAAAATCTGGAAGAATCAATAAAAATAACCATTATTGCCACTGGATTTGGCATGGATAAACTGAACGTACCTGTAATAAAAGAAACAAATACAGTAGAACTTGACTATGGTACTATTTCTGAAAATACAAGTAGCAATACAACTGCTAATCAAACACAATCTCCAATTGCAGGTATACCTCTATCCAAAGATGATTTTTACTCTAAACCAACCCCCAAACCTGTTGTAACAGAAACTATTGATATGGACGAATGGGATGACGATGCTACAATGCAAAAGTTTGAATCAGTTCCAGCATTTAAGCGGAATAATATAGATACCCCAAATACTCAACCATCGGCTAGTGAACGTTCGTCAATTTTTATAGAAAAAACGGATGATGACGTATTATTCTCTCAAAAAAATAAATTTTTACACGATAATGTTGACTAATTATGGAACTAATAGACCAAATAACCGAAGATATTAAAAAAGCCATGTTGGCTAAAGAAAAAACCGTTCTTGACGCTCTACGTGGCATTAAAAAAGAATTGTTAGAAGCCAAAACAGCCAAAGGTGGCGACGGCACTGTAAGCGAAGAAATGGGTACAAAAATTCTTCAAAAAATGGTAAAACAACGCAAAGAATCTGCTCAAATCTATACCGAACAAAACCGCAAGGAGTTAGCCGATAAAGAACTTGAGGAAGCAGAAATTATTGCTCGCTATTTACCCAAGCAATTATCTGACGAAGAACTTACTACTGCTATTCAAACCATTATCTCGCAGGTAGGTGCCACCTCAGCTAAAGATATGGGCAAAGTAATGGGCATAGCCACCAAACAATTAAGCGGAAAAGTAGAAGGAAAACTTATTTCTGAAAAAGTAAAAAGTTTGTTGCAATAGCTTACCATGTAAACTATTGTTTTATACACTATACCCTTGCCAATGAATAAAAAAAGAAAATACCTCCTACTTGTAATAAGTCTGTTGCTTATAACAATTGGAGGTATGGTTTGGCAACGATGGAATGTGTGGTTTGGCAATCGCCCCGAAATGCCTTTTACAAGTAAGCCCTACCCACACAGAATCTTACTTACCTTGGGGGAAAACACCAACCAACGGATACTTAGCTGGCAACACGACTCTGTTATACAACAAGCAACGGTAAAACTAACCAAATTGCATTCTACTGACACGCTTGTAATTACTGCCAAAGGAAACATTGTACGCTCGCGTGGAGGAGTAACAGCCTTTTATACTGCCCAATTGAACGATTTATCAAGTAATGCACAATACGCATATCAAGTACTTTCGGGCGAAAAACAAACTGAATGGTACCAGTTTAAAACAACATCAACTAATAGTCCGTTCTCTTTTATGTACATAGGCGATGTGCAAGACAGAGATACCAGTAATACCAGCAAACAGGCTTTTCAATACATATATCAACATTTTCCTGAGGCTGATTTTTGGGCTTTTGGTGGCAACCAAATTGAGCGTCCAATGAATAGCTATTGGGAGGCTTTTATGAACGACCTTGATGGCATAAGGCAATCTACTCCAATTATAGCTATTGCTGGCAATCACGAATACCTTAAATATGCCATCCGCAAAATTGATGATAGGTTTACTTATACATTCCCTTATTTTATCAATAACCATAACAACAACCATGTATTTACTTTTGTATATGGTAATGTGCGGTTTATCTTGCTCGACTCAAATCGTGAACCTTGGTACATTTGGCAACAACGAAATTACCTAAAAGAAGTTTTAAAAAACAACTCATCTCTATTTACAGTGGTAATGCTATACCACCCTGTATTATCAAACAAAAGTAGCTGGAACAATGCATCTATCCGTTTGATGATGGATCCTATTTTATCACAATATCCTGTTGATTTGGTACTACAAGGACACGAACATGGATATGCTCGTAATTCAAAAAAAGACAAAAGCGGCACTAGTAAACTACCTATTTACGTAAGCTCTCATCTGTCAAAGAAGTTTTATCCCAGCTTTAAAGCAACAAAAATTACCGATGCAATTATTCCAAACACAGCCTTATTTCAGCATATAAAAGTTGACAATAACATCTTAACTTTATATTCATACACCTTACAAGGAGAAAAAGTAGATAGTGTGAGTATTGTAAAATAACCCCTTACTATGAATAAGAATAAACTGTCAGCCAATCAACTATTTTGGATTTTGAACATAGCATGGATGTTGTTAAATCTGTTGCAAGCCAGTGTAACAGAACTAGCCAATGATGAAGCATATTACGTAGTATTTGCCAAGCATCTCGATTGGGGTTATTATGATCATCCACCCATGATTGCCTGGTTTATTTATCTTGGGCAATGGTTATCTGGCGAGTTAGGTGTACGTCTGCTTACGGTACTATCCCAACCAATCTATATATGGTTGCTATGGAAACTGATAGCACCTGCCACCGTAGAAAAAAAAGATGTTTGGTTATTTTTCATCATCGCATTGGCTATGCCCATATTGCATATTTATGGGTTTGTAGCGGTTCCCGATGCACCTCTGATGCTTTTTTCAGCACTATTTTTATACTTCTTTGTGCAGTATCTGCAACATACATCTTGGTACTATATTCCATTCATGGCATTGGCAATAGCCGCCATTGGTTATAGTAAATATACAGGTGTGCTAGTAGTACTATTTGCTTGTGTAGCGTATCCTAAAGTATTTTTACGCAAGGGAATTTACATTACAGCCACTTTATCCTTATTGTTAATGTTACCTCACTTATATTGGCAATATCAACACGAATGGGTATCGTTTCAGTATCATCTTGTAGGCAGAAATCAAGATTTTAATGCCTTTTACATAGCAGAATACGTAGGTAATTTTATTGCTGTATTCAATCCATTTATTCTGCCTTTGGTAGTATGGATTGGTTTCAAAAACCGACATCAAGACAAGCTTACACTGCTAATCCTAAAACGCATAGCTTTATTTTTCTTTTTATTCTTTTTTGCCTCATGCATACGCGGACACGTGCAACCGCAATGGTTTATTTTTGTAACCTTCAGTGTTATTGCATTGGTTTGGCAATGGGCTAGAAACCATGAAAAAAGGTATCGCTATATACGTACAGTTAGTATTATTTCCATTGTTATACTGATAGGTTTCCGCATTGTTGCAGCCACTAATCCTTTCGGGATGAAAGCTGAGGTGTTTAACAATAAAACAAGCTATACTCAAATTGCCAATGCTACAGGAAATTTACCAGTAATATTTATGGGTAAATACACTATGGCAGCTAAATACAGTTATTATACAGGTTTAGATGCACATGCTTCACCCAATATCCATTTTAGAACCAGCCAATACCAACTATGGGATTTTGATAGCAACTTACTAGAAAAACCAGTAGCAATTCACGTAGGTGGCGATTACCCTAATGCTACACATATACAAACTGCTAATGGTCAATTTAGTTTTGTTATAGATAGTTGCTATATGCCTATCCGCAAGGTACAAATCCAGTGGCTTAACCCCTACAATACGATAGCATCAAAAAGGGAAGAAAAGAATATGACTCTATCAATACACAATCCATATCCTTATGATATAGTGATAGATAACGAAAAAATACAACTTCATTACATTATCCGAAAACCTTGGTCGTGGGTTGAATACTTTCCTGTTGATGTAGAGAATCCGCTTATTTTAACAGCATTTTCAACCACCAACATCCAACAAAAAATTAGTATTGAAAGCGAAAAAGCCAAGCCAAATGAAACATACGAAACAGGCTTTTTGCTTACCAAACCACCATATATTGTGTGGTACAACAGCCCCATATATAACATACAGATAGTACCCTGAAAAACTGTATATAGTAAGCTAAAAAGAAAAAAGCACAAAAAAGCACCTACAATGAATTCCTTTTATTTATCTTTGCCATTATAAATAGTATAACAGAACAATGATTATTCAATTTATCAAATTTTGTGTAGTAGGAGCATCTGGCTTATTGGTTGATTTTGGCATTACCTATCTATGTAAAGAAAAAATTAAGCTCAATAAATACATTGCCAATTCATTAGGCTTTATTGCTGCAGCTAGTAGCAACTACCTACTCAATCGTATGTGGACATTTGAGAACACTGACCCCAACATCTCTACACAATATCTGCTGTTTATCATTATTTCTCTTATTGGTTTGGGCATTAACAATGGAGTGATATATTTGGTGCTTCGCAAACGAGACTATAATTTTTACATAGTTAAAGTTTTTGCCATCGCAGTGGTAACACTTTGGAACTTCTTTATGAACTTCTTTTTTACTTTTCAGTGAAAAGATGCAACGAATTTGATTCACTCACTATCCGTTAAAACAAGCGGATTGCCCACCAAACAGGCAATCCGCTTTTAAAATAGCTACAATTTCTTTCCAATATAAAAGACATAGCCATAAAACTCCTTGTACTTGGCGTACAATTGAGCTTCGTGTCGTTCGTTAGCCACAAGCTCTTCGGCTGTTTTATTCCCTTTGTGTTGTTGCAAGAATACTTTTTGAGCCTCAATTTGGGGTTTATAATAATGCTCTACCCAGCAGTTTTCAGGTAATATAAAACTAGCTACTGGAATATATCCACAGGCTTGCATTTTAGCTATTTTGGCAGGTATTGTGTCTATCTCGGGATAAGCATCTTGCCAAAACGCAGTAATTTCGTCTGGACGTTCATCAGTAAACCACGTTGCTTCGCTTACAGCAATGTAAGCTCCTTTTTTCAGAAATGTCTTCCATTCCCTTAATCCACGTTCAAATCCGATGTTATAAATTGCTCCTTCTGACCAAATCAGGTCAAGTTCCTCAGCCTTAAAAGGCAGCTTATCCATTGAGCCCTGTATCCCTTTTACCCTATCTTGAAGATGTTGTAGTTGTGCGTTTTTATTAAATAACGCTATAAACTCAGGGAACAAATCGAGCCCTACAATGCTACCTTGGGTATGTTGTGCTAACACCATAGTTTGCCCACCTGTACCACAACCTAAATCTGCAATTTTTGAGGTTTCATTTAGCTTGTCGATAAAACTCAAGGCTTTTACGGTTACTTCAGGACTACCTGGTCCTTGACGTTCGATACGTGAAAAATAGTCGCAAATTAATTGATAATCAAATTCGTGAATTGATTTATTTTCGTTACTCATGATAATTAAAATTGTTTCGTTAATAAATATGGCTAAAATACATACGTATTCAATGCCAACTAATAAATAGTTATGATAAACTACTCGGACAAGAATATGCCTGAGTACCAGTTGTAGGGATAAGTATAGAAAATTGCCTACACTTATTTACTTAACCAAATCCGAATTTAACGTAAACATCCAATTATTTTAGATTGTGCAAATATACAAGGTTTTAGGTATGATACCAACAAACTATCAATACTATTTTACATTCGCATTAAAACCATTACTATCTGCATAATAAAAGGTGTGTAAATTCGTATTTTTTTTGCAAATAAAAAAAACTTTGCTATTTTTACCGTGATAAAAAAATAGCAGATAATAATTAACCAATCAATAGTGTAATCATATGAAAAAAATCCTACTTATTGCTTTCTCTTTGCTGAGTATAAGTGCTTTTGCAAAAAACTGCGAAAATAATCCACATCGCATCGACAAGGTGCATATACCAGCACAATTAAGTCAGTATAATTTGTTTGGCTCTACCAACGATGTAATAGACGTAGCCTTTATCGTATCGCCTACCAAGATAAAAGTAACCCTAAAAAACGAAACACCTTACAACCAAGGAGATATATCTCTTTACACGTATAACTACGCTAAAAAACCGACCACAGAAAGCTTTCGTTTAGGCACTAAAATTACGCCTGCTTTTACACAAAAAGGCAACATCATTACCATCGACCTAGCATCGCTCAACTTAAACACCAATTACCTTATTGATATCAAAGGAAATCAATCGCCGGTATTTCTCGACCATGCTATTGGTGGTATTTTAGATACCTATTTTGATGCATCTAACGAACAAAATTTAGGTGTTAACCTTGCCAACAACGTAGCTACTTTTAAACTTTGGTCGCCTCCTGCAGGTAGAATCACCATTCATTTTTACGACCAAAACGAACAACCCATCAAACGCAAAATTGAGATGAAGCCCGGCAAAAATGGTGTTTGGCAAGCTCAAGTAACAGCCAAAAACCTTGGCGTTAAATCGTTAGATGGATTATATTACCAATACGAAGTGTATGCTTATGGCAAATCACGTTTAGCCCTCGACCCATACGCAAAATCAATGGCTGCACATGCTCCCAAAGGTACGGACAAAATAGGCAAAGCAGCCATCGTAGATATGAAATCGCCTCGTGCAACACCCGCAAATTTTGTACGTAAATATACCAACTACGACCACATAGCTAATGATGTTGACTTAGTATGTTACGAGGTTCATGTACGTGACTTTACCGTACAACCAGGAGTGGTAAAACCCGAACTTGCTGGAACGTACAAAGGATTTGCCGAAAAAACAGATTATTTAAAAGAATTAGGCATTACGCATGCTCAATTATTACCTATTCAAAATTTCTTTACTACAGACGAAAAAAACCGTCAGTTTTCTGACACAGATGCTCCTGTAAGCAACTACAACTGGGGATACGACCCTCACAACTACTTTACGCCCGAAGGATGGTTCTCGAGCAACGCTGCCGACCCCTATGCACGTATTCGTGAGTTACGCGAATTGGTACAAGACTTACACAATAAAGGTATTGGTGTGATTATGGACGTAGTTTATAATCATACCTATTTGGTAGAAACATTCGAAAATGTAGCTCCTGGTTGCTATTACCGTTACAATGATACCAATGGTATTTCGGCACATTCGGGTGCAGGACCTACAGTAGAATCGCGTCGCAAAATGGTACAAAAATTAACCGTAGAATCACTCAATCATTTTGTTACCGAATACTTGGTTGATGGTTTCCGTTTCGACCTAATGGGCTTTATTGACCACGAAACAATGCGTCTTATCCGCCAAGAAGTGGGTAAAACATACAACCCGAATAACATCAACGAATTGGTATTGCAAGGCGAAGCGTGGGTATTCTCCGATTTAGATACCGATGCCAAAGCTACTGGCATAAATGCCGCTACCACCAAACTGAACCACCCAAAAGAATACCTAAATCTGGGCTTTTTTAACGATGTATCGCGCGATGCTTTCGCTGGACGTGAACACCAAAAGGGCTTTGTGCAAGGAAGCTATGGCGAAATTGACCGTTGCGTTACAGCCATTTTGGGAGGCGTAAAAAACTTCCCGATGACAGGTAAAGCGTTTGCCACCGAAGTACTTACCGACGATTACAATGCCTTTGCCGAAAATCCTGCTGTATGCCTCAACTACCTAACGGTACACGACGGATTTACCTTGTGGGACAAAATTAACCTTTCGGTAAACGACCCATCGGGATTAAAACGTGCCAAAGTAATGAAATTGGCTACCGCCATGATATTCACTTCGCAAGGCAAAGTAATTTTACATGCAGGAGATGAGTTTTTACGCACTAAACCACTAGCAATTAATGATATTGAAAAAACACGTGCTCACAAAACTCCTTACACCAACCCCGAAGAAGGTATTGAGTATTTCCACGAAAATACGTATATATCTAACGACTATACCAACCAACTTCGTTGGGATCGTTTTACAAACGAATTTAGCCACATTGCTGTGCCAATGGTAGAATATTACCAAGGCTTAATTGCTATGCGTCGTGCATTGCCTGGCTTGCGTATGTTTGATGGCGATAACATCAGAAAAGGTATTACATTCTATGGCATGGACATAAAAGAAGGTGCTCAAACCAGTAAACCTAAAACTTTGGGGGTTACTGATTTTAGTGATGAAAAACTAAACAAACTAACGCTCAAGTTTACCAACGGTCCTGCCAATAGCACCTACTACATAGCTGGCGAGGTGTACGACAAACGCACCGATGCCAATACAACTGCAAGCACTATGTACGCCGTAACATTTAACCAAGCAGGTGTAGGCGAAATTACCTTTAGCCGCGACCAAATTAACAATTTTGACTTAGGCAAATGGGGCGACTCTAAAAATCTAAACTTTAAATTGGTAAAAACCCCTGGCACGTGGGAAAGCATAGCCACTGCCTATACAGGTTCGGGCAACAATAGACTAAGACCTATGGATGTAGATGACACTAGCACACTAACTGTTGATTTATCGGTAGTAGATTTTGCTACAGGATATGTGCCTCGCGAAGTAGATACATTTATTGCCTACGAAATAGACAATACCCTTGAAAATGCTACTGCTCCACACATCAGCAATACCAACTACTCGCGCATTATCGTAATACACAATGCAGACGAAAATGCCATTACTGTGGATATCCCAACAATTACCAACCCACAAGAATGGAGCGTAATTGCCGATGGCAACAAAGCAGGTATCACCCCAATTAAAAAAGACGATACAGCAGTAAAAATAGAGATGAAGAAAGTAACAGTACCTGCACTAAGCATGGCGGTAATTGTAAAATAATACTATTTTTTTTTGAATTCAATAAAGGCAGGATACTTCGTTATCTTGCCTTTTTGATTTGATGGAGATAGCTATTGCCTGTGAAACAGAAAAAACCACAATACGAACAACAAAAAAAAAGACCGATACACTTTGCTACCTAAAAAAACTTTAATAACTTTACGCAAATATTTTAAAGAATATAAACCGAAGGAGTGGTTGTTTGATGGAGAAGGTGGAGGACAGACTTAAGATATATACAGAGTTTGCTTGGTCATTCAAGTAGTAAAACAACGGAGATATATACACATATTACAAACAAGGGGTTTGATCAGATAAAAAATCCTTTGGATAAATTAGAAATATACTAAAATTAACAAATGGATAGGTGTATAAAGTGAATATAGTTACCACGCTATGGTACCTATACAAAAACGTGGTACATACACAGATGTTAGCGTTCACCCTAAAAGACGACACGACCGACAATAAACAAACAGAAAAAGATAGACAAAATGCCAACGCTTCAGCAAAATCAAAAGAGCTGCATCCCCACACACAAAGCCAACCCAATGCAGCACATTTGCTTTTGCCCCAACCGCTGACTAAACCAGACAAAGAATGATATTGAACGAGACATATTATCAGAAACTTCTAGAAAAATTCAAGGATGTTCAACATCTTGAAAATGATTTTTCAAATAATGTTGTAGCTCTAACAGTAAAGGTTATTCTTAAACATTACTACGACAACAAACCGCTTCATATAAATTTCCAAAACTCAAAAGACTCCTTATTTGAAATAGCAAAACACTTATATATTGAATTGGCAAATGACATCTATAAAAACCACTATGACCTTCCTGACAATTTCGCTATTGGTGACAAGTTGAAACGAATAAAAGACAACCAATATTACGAGATTACCAAAGTCGAAAACAACGACTACACTATTAGACAAATATTAAGAAAAAGAAAAGTGGACATTTCCCCTGCAACCTTATCAGGAATTACATACGAAAGGCTAACAAAAAACTATGTAAAATTAAAAGAAGGCACAGGAATTAGTGAAAGAACTATAAAAAATTACTTTGACTTTTTTGAAAATCTAAATAAAGAAAAGTGTGAGTTCCCAAGGTTGAATTTTGACAGAAAAACTGTATTTATTTCCAAAAAACCATTATGGGACAGTTTAAATGTAAAGAGTAAAATACCCTCAATTTATCTACCAAATCCAAGGGAAGAGAATCATCTAAGTGAAACAAAGTCAATTCCAGCATTGACAGATTGTTTAGTTTATTTCACTCCAAAATATGAAGTTTGTTATCAAAACATCTTACTTCAAAATAAGCGACTAAAATCTATTATTGTTTTTGATACAGAAGCTACGAATATCGAGCAGATGCTACTTGATAAACAACGGTTCGGTTTCAATTTAATAATTTTATCAAACAGCTTAACTCCGCAGAAAAACAACTCAATTCCTTGTTGGAATTGGTTCAAAGAAGAAGTTGAATTAGTAAATGTGTTATGATAAGATTTAGGAACATACCAAGTGCAGAAATTGAGAACTCAATAAAGGTTCTCGATAATAAAATCTTCTATGTAAATGCAGAGTTTGGAATTGAACTCAAGTCTTATGGAAATATTTTAAGAATAGCAATCAATGCGATTCAACCAGACACAATTGAAAATCTAATTGAAAGATTAAAAATCAATAAAGAATTAGAACACGGTCTTGAAAATTACGGTGGTTATACAACAGAATATTTAGCTGATAATAATCCAAAGGTTGAGTTATTTAAACTTTTGGACTACCTCAAAGAAACCTTACCAAAACAGGAAACGCTCATAAAGTTCTTAAATCAATCAGACAAAAAAACTATTGCCTTTTTCGACAACAACGATATTGACTTTGCAATAAAAAACGTTCGAAATCGAAAAGTAGAAATTCTCCCCTTTTCTGCTTTAAAAAGAGTTGCCATAGAAAATAAAACATTAGTATTTCATAGTTTCAATGGGCAAAAAGATTTCGATTTGCTCTACAATCTAAATTCTGATATTGTTTTAGTTGTTTATAAGCAAGAAAAAAATCTTTACTACAAATATCTTGACAATAGAAAAAAATTAATTGAAGAAGAAATAAAATCTACAGACAGGCTTTCTATTTGTGGAATCGAATATCAAGAATCAAGAAACTACTCAGTTGATATTAGTTCGACTATAAATGGCATAGTTTCAAGATTAGACGATTTTGGAAACAGAGCTTATGAAGGATATAAAAATGAATGTGATGTATTACTGAATGATAGTGAAGAAAAGTTGATTTATAAAGTTGTAACAAATATATCTGACTTGTATCTTGAAAGTAACGACACCATTTTTACAGAGCGAGGTGAACTAAATAAAACCTATAAAATTAAAATCGGAGATAAAATTAGAGTTTACCCGAAAGAGCAGCTTGCAGAAAATTTGTATCAAGTTGCAGTTGAAACTGAACCCGAAATTTTTGGCAAAGTTGAAGAGCATTCAGTTTATTGGAAACAGCTAATAAATGAACTGAGAAATAAATACGGAGACGAAATATTATATAAGAAATTAAAGGAAAAGGGTTTAAGAATTTTGCCAAATACACTTGCAACATATGGAAAAGGATTTAGAAAGTTTCCAATGTATAAAAATGACCTTCGTGCAATTTTTAAACAATATTTCTCCGATAAATCTGATATTGAAATTGACACTTTGATTAAGCCAATTTTAAAATCTAAAACAACATACAACAGCACAATGATTGTTCTTGGTAGAGGATTAAAACAAGAGCTAAGATTGTTTTTAAGACAAAATAAAATTGGAGAGATTTTGCAAAAACGAAATTTTAATGAATCCACTTTAAGAGCATTCGTAGAGGAGTTTATGCCTTTACATACAGTTTTAAGTAAAGAAGTCTTTAATGACAGTATTGAAACTTTAGATGAAAAAACATTACAACTATTTGAATTATGAGCGTAAAAGAAAATCGAAACATAATTATAGAGAGGGTTAAAAAGGAACTATTGGGTCCAGGTTCTGATATTTTTGTTTGCAATGAAGATTTTGCAAACGAGATAATAGAAGGAAAACCGTTACAGAGATATTTCACAGGGATACTTTTTCCAAAGCAACTTCAAACAAATGGTAGTGACAATGGACAAGAGGAAATGAAAGAAGAAGATGAAGACGATTTAACAGAGTTGACACTTGAATTTCCTGATGAAGAAAAAAAGGAAACGGAAATATTTGAAGAAGATGATGAAGCCGAGAAGACAGATACTCAACCAAAATATAGTGCGAATACATTTTTTCCTTCACATTTTGGGATAACTTTCGCAGTTGATAAGTCTTGTCAAAGCTTTAAAACAACTATACAATTTGGAAATTACAAGAAAGCAGATTTTGCAGAAATCAAAATCCCCTACAATGGCGAAGGCATCCACTTCTTAGAACAATTTGGATTAAGTCATTTTGTAACCTTTGATTCTGAAAACAATACACTTTCACAATCTCAAAAACTTCAAAGAACAAAAGCAGGAAAAATAACACCTGAATATGCACATTTTCAAGAATGTTTGAAGACATTGAGACAAAACACAGATAAAGATTTTGCTCTTTATAAAGTTATATCTAAAATATTCTTTAAGGATAAATACAAACGCTACGACAACAATGTTGAATTTGAAATAAACATTGCCGAAATTCTTTCAGCCGAAAATCAACACATCGAATTAAAATTATCGGAACTACCGAACTGTATATCTGAAAATTGGCACAAGGAGCTAAAGGAAAACCTTGTATTTCATCTAAAACTTTATTCAAATTACCCTGACAAATACTACATCAAAGCAGTAATTGAAAACAGAGTAAAAATCCCTAAAGACAAATTTTCACTTTCTAAAGAAAAAGTCAATCAAGTAAGTTGTTTTCAAACCGAGATAAAAATTGAGACTGAAAAACTTTTACCGTTTAGAGACTATAAATCACATTTATACAAAACGGATGAGGATAGAATGTTAGACTATCTATATCGTGAAAAACTTGCCTTTGGTATTGGACATAATACTGCTTGCACTTGGGAAAATGCTCAATCACCAAACACTCCCCAATGGATTCAATCGACTTTTTTGCCTGATTATGATGTAAAAAGTCAAAGTTCAGAAACAGATAAAATAAAGGGTGAGATTCTTAACATCAAAAATCTTTCTATTTATAATTCAGATAAAAATGGAATTATTGAAAACCTTAAAAAAGTTGCAGATGCCTATAAAAATTGGATTAATGATGAACGTGAAGCAGCAAATGGAAATGAGCTTGGTCAAAAAAATATATCAAAATGCGAATTAATTCATAGTAGAATTAGCAACGGTATTAATATACTCGAAAAGAATGAAAAGGCTTTAAGAGCATTTCAATTAGCGAACACTGCAATTTATTTGCAAATGTTCCAAACTACCCAACATTTTGGCACCAAAAAGGAAGGTTTTGAAGTTTGGGAAAGAAATGATGTTTTACAGCACAAATTTGAAGATTATGGAATTGTACAATTTCCTAAGAATAGTAAAGGAGAAATCAAAGAACCAGAATGGAGACCATTTCAGTTAGCATTCATTCTTCAATGTTTAGCATCTTTTGTTGACGAGAATAGTTCTGAAAAGGAATTAATTGATTTGCTTTATTTTCCAACGGGTGGAGGTAAAACAGAAGCATATTTAGCAGTTTCAGCATTTTTAATTTTTTGGAGAAGATTAGAGTATCCAACAAGCTATGATGGTGTAAATATTATTATTCGATATACTTTGAGGCTTCTCTCCGCTCAACAATTTGAAAGAGCATCTAAAATGATTTTGGCTTGCGAGTTTATTCGCAGTAATCATAAAGATTTAGGAGATAAAAAAATCACTATTGGTTTTTGGGTTGGTAAACAAACAATTCCAAATAGTTTAGCAGATGCACAAAGAAAATTACAATCAACTCAACAGAAGTTAAATCAAGGAAACACTTTTGTAGTGAATCCTTTTCAGCTATCAAATTGTCAATGGTGCAATACTAAAATAATTTCAAAGCTTTCGGGAAATGATACAGCATATCAAATTGGTCATAGAATTGATAGGCATTTAAAAAGTCATTGTTTAAATGAAGCCTGTCATTATTCTGAACAAAATGGTGGGTTGCCAATAGTCTTGATTGATGATGATATATATTCAAAGCCACCAACAATTTTATTTGCAACAGTTGACAAGTTTGCTGCAATCGCTTGGAGAGGTGAAGCTACTTCCCTTTTTAACTATGGTAACAATAGAAAACCTGAGTTAATTATTCAGGACGAGTTGCACTTGTTAAATGGAACTCTTGGGAGTCTTGTTGGTCTTTTTGAAAATGCACTTTTAGAAATTTGCAACCATCCAAAAATAATTGCATCAACTGCGACAGTAAAAAACGTTGATAAACAAATTTTAGGGTTGTATGGTCGAGAAGCTAGAGTTTTTCCCCAATATGCTACAAACTCAGACGACACATTTTTCTCAAAAGTAATTGACGAAAGCAAGAGAAAATACATTGGTGTTTTACCTACCGGTAAAACTACCGTAATTACAAACCTGCAATTATTGGCTTCCTTGCTTTTTGCAAGGCTTGAAATTTGGAAAAAATCATCTGAAAAAGCTGATGCTGATAGTTTTTGGACTTTGCTTTCTTATTTCAAAAGTTTAAAGGAGATTGGTCGTTTTTCTAACAAGATAAATTCAGAATTAAAACCAATAATCAAACAACTACAAGTTAGGTATTTGATAGATGACTATAATTCCGCAAACAATTACAATAAACTTTCATACAGAAATATTGAATTAACTAGCCGAATACCCAATGAAAAAATTAAGAAGAACTTGGATAAACTCGACATTCAGTTTAATGGAGATTTGAAGGACCATAAAGCATATGATTTAGTGCTTGCAACAAATATGATAAGCGTTGGTCTTGATGTTGGTCGTTTAGGCGTGATGATAATGAACGGAATGCCACCAAATACAGCCGAATATATTCAGGCTAGTAGCCGTGTTGCTAGAAAAAATGAAGGTGTTGTATTTACTCTATACGACCCATTCAACAGTAGAGATTTGTCATTCTATGAGGATTTTGTTCAGTTTCACAAAACTTTTTATAAGCAAGTTGAACCATTAAGTGTAACTCCTTTTGCTGAGAATGCACTTGATAAAATGCTTTTTACACTAATTCTTGCTTTTTTCCGTCATACCACACAATACACAAGCAATGATGCAGCAAATGCAATTATTGATGATAGAGTGAAAAATGAACTTAAAAGCAACCTTTTACAACTTTTCCAAAATCACCAGTTTGCTCAAGATGATATTCAACTTATAATGGAAAAGACAGATATTATTCTAAGAGATTGGAAATACAAAGTTGAAGCAGATAGAAACTTGAAATACTATTGGTATAACCACCCTAAAGAATCTTTGATGGTTCCATTGCAAGAAAAGAAAAATGATGATGAAACATTGGTTGCAATGCAATCTATGAGAAGTGTAGAACCAAGTGCAGAAATATTAATCAGACAATATTAGAATATATGCCAAACGATAAAATTAAACACAGTAGAAGTAAGCATATTTCAAATTATGGGGGTGTTGGTTCAATAATTGAAACCACAGACAATTCAATTATCATAGAAACATTTGATAATTGGGGTTATTCAGACTTAAATGAGAAATTAGCTCATTACATAATTAAAGATGACAGGCTTTTACAACGACTGAAAAATAGATTTCCGAATCTCAAACATTTAGTTGCAATACCAACAGATAGAGATTCATTTTTGCATCAGGTTAGACCTAAAGCAAATTATTTTCCAAAATGGTTTTATTGTACTCATTGTAACCGCTTTGCTTCATATTTTGAGTGGAAAAATAGATGGCGAAGTGCAGGCAAAAATTTAGATTTTTTTAATCCTCCTAAATGTGCGAATCGCGACTGCAAGGAAAATCATTTAGAACAAATAAGATTTGTTTTGACTTGCAGTAATGGACATATTCACGACTTGCCTTGGGAGTATTGGAACAATCGCTTGCCATCAGATAAAAGCAATGTTGAAGAAACTGAAGATGAAGAAAAAAATGAAAAACAAAGCGGGCCACAATTAGATTATTCAAAAAAATGTTGTGACCAACAAGATTTAATTTATAAAATAAGTCGAGAAAACACTGAACTTTCAGGTATTTGGATAGAGTGTAAGAATTGTAAAAAGAAAGCCAATCTTAAAGGTATTTTCAATTTTGAAAAAAAGTGTGATGGCAAGAAATATTGGCTTGGTCAACTTAACGGCAAATTCCACGAAGAAGAATGCGGTATAAGTATGTCTCCAAGTATTTCAGTTAAGGTCAAAACGAGTAATAGCGTTTATTATGCAAACACATTAAGTAGCTTATTTATACCTGAAATGCAAAATCCACTTTCATCCGAAGTGAGAATTGATATTGATAATATGGTTGAAAGTGCTCAATTTAC
>JAAYPI010000174.1 GCA_012519885.1 Bacteroidales bacterium | reverse complement strand
TCTGTGATATAAAAGAAGGAGACGAAGTATTCGTTTTTATTTTTCACTTTCTATACTATTGTATTGAAAAAAACATTACCTTTGCACATTGTATTTAAGTCTAAAACAATGTTTGATGTTGATACATTTATATCCGATTGTATTACTCACCGCAGGGAGAGCATGTTTGCTGTGGATGTAGAAAGGAATAAGTCTTTGATAAATAAAGAAATAAACAATAAAAAAATACTAGTGATAGGAGGGGCGGGAACCATAGGGGCTTCGTTTATCAAAGCATTATTGCCTTTTCGTCCGGCAAAATTAATGGTCATAGATGTGAACGAAAACGCTTTAACAGAATTGACGCGTGATTTACGTTCTACACATAATTTGTTTGTTCCTCAGCATTATACTACTTATCCCATAGCTTATTCCGATCCTCTTTTTGATAAGATATACCATAAAGAAAAAGGCTTTGATATTGTTGCCAATTTCTCGGCACATAAACACGTGAGAAGCGAAAAAGATGTGTTTTCGGTGCAGGCTTTATTAGAAAACAATGTCTTGAAAGTGAAATACTTATTGGATACTTTGAAAAAATATCCTCCACAACATTTTTTCTGTGTCTCGACCGATAAAGCAGCCAATCCTGTGAACATTATGGGAGCCAGCAAAAAGTTAATGGAAGAATTAATAATGACTTATTCCTCTTATTTTAAGGTTACTACGGCACGATTTGCCAATGTAGCCTTTTCGAATGCTTCTTTGCTGGCAGGATTTTTAGAGAGAATGGCAAAAAAACAAGCCATAGCAGCACCTTCGGATGTAAAACGTTATTTTGTATCGCCTCAAGAAAGCGGTGAAATTTGTTTATTGGCGTGTATACTTGGCAACAACAAAGAAATATTCTTTCCAAAGTTAGATACAACGCAAATGATGACTTTCTCTGCCATAGCCGATGCCTTTTTGCAAAGCCAAGGTTATAGCGTACACTATTGCCAAAGCGAAGAAGAAGCCAAAGCTTTTGCCGCAGCTATGCCGGCAGACAGCAAACGCTATCCGGTCTATTATCATACGAGCGATACCACCGGCGAAAAGGACTTTGAGGAATTCTTTGTCCCGGGTGAAAAAATAAATACCTCCCGTTTTCGTGCCTTAGGCGTTATTGAAGACTATGCCGCTGCTTCTCTCGATGTATGGGAAGAACGTTTGCAGCAACTGGAAAAACTTTTTGCCCTTCCCGAGCTGCAAAAATCGCAGATAGTGGAAATGCTTACTCGATTTTTGCCTACTTTTGCGCACATGGAAAAAGATAAATATTTAGACCAAAAAATGTAAAACATGACTTATAACATTCCTCTTTTTAAATTAAACTTCGGAGAAGAAGAAATACAAGCAGTAACGGACACCATACGTTCACAATGGATATCTACAGGACCTAAATGTGAAGAATTGGAACAATTGTTTGTGGAAATGTTTCAGGTAAATTATGCGGTTAGTTTATCCAATTGTACCGATGCCTTGCATTTAGCGTGTAAATTATGTGATATCCATGAAGGGGATGAAGTGCTTTGTCCTTCTTTAACTTTTGCAGCATCCGTAAATTGCATACGTTATGTCGGGGCAATCCCTGTGTTTTGCGATATTGTAAGTCCTGAACATATTAATATTGACCCGAAGGATATGGAAAGAAAAATTACATCAAAAACCAAGGCAATCATTGTGGTACACATGGCCGGTTTCCCGGCTAAAATGGATAAAATTATGAAAATAGCTAAAGAGCATAATTTAAAAGTAATTGAAGATGCTTGTCATGGACCTTTATCGGAATACAAAGGAAAGAAATTGGGAACCATGGGAGATGTTGGTTGTTTCAGCTTTTTTTCCAATAAAAACATCAGTACGGGAGAGGGAGGTATGTTGATTACTAATGATGAAAATTTTGCAAAGCGGGCGCGATTGTTGCGTTCCCATGGAATGACCACCATGTCTTATCAACGGGCAACCGGACACGCCACATCCTATGATATTATGGATTTGGGCTATAATTTCAGAATGGATGATATACGGGCATCCATAGCGGTGGAACAAATGAAAAAACTCGAAACCGATTTGGAACGTAGAATAAAAGTGAGGAAAAAATATTTGGAGTTATTAGGTTCTGTAAAAGGAGTAATAGTTCCTTTTGCTGATAATACGGAATTTGTTTCCAATTATATTATGTCGGTGGTTTTAACGAATTCGACAAAAGAAAAAAGAGACAAAATAAGAGATTTTTTACATGCTTCTGGGATACAAACCAGTGTACACTATCCAGCCATTCATCGATTTTCAATATATAAAGAGCATAGGGCTGTTTTACCGGAAACGGAATATGTCAGTGATAATGAAATTACGTTGCCGATGTATGCTTCTTTGAAAAATGAAGAAATTGTATTTATTGTTGAAACATTAGATAAAGCAATTAATGGGTAAACGAATCATTCTTGTCGGTGCGTTTCATGAAATGATAGATTTGTGTGAAATTGCCGGATATACAATTATAGGTATTATTGATAATAATCTTAAAGATAGTTACCTGTCTTATCCTATTTTGGGTTCAGATAATGAGGCGGAGATTTTATTTACAAAATATCCTGATGTTTCTTTAGTGATTACACCCGATTTACCTGTATTAAGGGAAAAATTGGTGTATAAATATAAAAAGATCGGATTTGATTTTGAAACGATAATAAGTCCTTATGCAAATATTTCTAAATATGCTAAAATTGGAAAGGGTACAGTTATTCAATCCGGTGTAAATGTATCGGCATTTGCAGAAATAGAAAATTTTGTAAAACTAAATACAAATTGTAATGTGATGCATGATGCTGTAATCGGCAGTTTTACCACCGTTGCTCCCAATTCAGTTGTATTGGGAAGAATCCGTATCGGGGAAAAGTGTTATGTGGGAGCTAATGCAACCATATTACCGGAAAGGCACATAGGAAATTCGGTTATTATCGGTGCCGGAGCGGTAGTGACTAAAAATATTCGAGAAAATCAAACAATAAAAGGAATCCCTGCTAAATAATTATATATGAATACTATAGATAAAATTTCGAAAATAATTATTCAAAGAGATAGTTCTATTTTAGAAGCACTTAAAGTCATGGATGCACAAAAGGTTAAATCACTTTTTGTATTTGATAAGGATGTTTTCATAGGACTTATTACTATAGGTGATATCCAACGGGTTATTATAAAAAATGTTCCATTACAAACAGCCATTGATAATATTTTAGATAACAATAAAGTCTATGCATTTAAAGGGGATAAAGTAGATTCTATCAAAGAAAAAATGATTTGTCTGCGTGCAGAATGCATGCCGGTGCTAAATCAAGAAGGAAAATTAATAGATGTTTATTTTTGGGAAGATTTTTTTCATAATAAGTCAATAAAAGATAATCAAAAAATTGATATACCGGTTGTTATTATGGCAGGAGGGTTGGGAACACGCTTAAAACCTTTAACAAATGTAATTCCAAAACCGTTGCTGCCGATTAATGAAAAAACCATTATTGAAATAATTTTGGAGCAGTTTACACAAATAGGTTGTTCGAAATTTTATATTTCGGTGAATTATAAATATGAAATATTGGCGTATTATTTACAAAATATGAAAAACAAATACAATATAACTTTATTCAAAGAAGACAAACCTT
>JAAYPI010000173.1 GCA_012519885.1 Bacteroidales bacterium | reverse complement strand
AGACTCCAATTGCATATCCTTGGTTCTGAAATATTTCTCTATTTGATTTATTGTCAAAAACTTTAAAGACGATAATCCCAATTACTCCAAGAATAAATAGGAATAACTCGATTTTTTCTTTTTTGTTCGGATCATGCTTTATGATCGATAGGCAAAAGCTATCTCTTTGAGTTTATTTAAAGCTTGAATTGATGTGTCATCAATATGTTACCTAACGTTCTGCGTGCAGGCGATCGTAGCCCTGTGTTGCGCCCGCGGCAGGGCTATGGCGCTTGCACGCTGTTAGCAACTGGTTTGTGTATTTAGAATCCATTTTGAATTATTTTTTTGATTTCTTTAATAGATGGGGCATGCCCTTGCCCAGTATTTACATTTCCATATTCAATAAAATTATTATTTAGATATGGGGAACAAAAATTCTGAGTATATAAAGAAGGTGGGACAGAGAATGCATAATGAATCCTCTGATTAGGGAAATTTAAACTATTTAAAAAATTAAAATCGACAAGTTTTAATAAATTATTGTTGATTTTTACTCTGTCATTGCTTTCAAGTTTGATTCCATGGGTTGGAAGTAAATCTAGAATTAAAATATTTTGATATGATAAATTAATCAAAGCTTGTTGTTTAGATAACTGTCTTGTTTGATTAGGAGTTGAGTTTGGGAAAACTCCTCTGTAGTATCTATACAAATACATGTCAGTTGAGTCAGATACATTATTATTCAAAGTTTTTTGGTGGAAAATATAGTTTGAATTATTTATATAAATACCACTTGGCGCTGATTCTGCAATAAAAATACGGGGTGGTAGCGTTCTGTTAGAGTGAGGTAAATAGATATCCTGGTAGTAAATTAACCAATCATTTTCAAATTGGTTAAAACTATCAAAGTTTCTTAAATTATATACTTGCCTTGAAATTTGATAAAGAAAGCAGTCGTATTTTTGATTGTTCATAATGCAAATTATAAAGATGTTAGCAATTGCTTGTCTTTTTCATTTGGAACTTTTCTACCATCAAAGACTGTTCGAATTATTTCACCTAGTATCCGAAAGTTTTTGCCGTTTGAACCGCTTTCGCAAAGTAAATAGGTAAGTTCATTGTCTAAAAAAGTAATTTGCAACTCTTTTAGATACACCTTTTCCTGATAGTATATTTCGAGACCAACACCCGGAGAAGAAGAGACACTTGTGCATATTGCACCAGCTAATTCATCAGTAATGAATTGAGGCTTTGGAATTCGCTTAGACCATTCATAAGAGTTAACGAAATTTTTTAGGTTAGGATTTTCTTTTTGAGCTCGTTTTACAATTTCGTAAACTAGCGGGTAGATTTCTTTTCCTTTCATATAGTATGAGTTTTATTTTCAAACTTGTTGCTAACGTTCTGCGGTATGTGTAGTTGCCGTCTGCATCTGGGGCTGGCATATGTTTTTGCATAGGCTTATAGATGGCTGTAAAATTGGTTTCAAGATAATATTTCTTGATGACCTGCAAAAACCATGACAGCCTGTGTGTTGGCCGGCAGCCCGACCTGAAAGTTGTTTGTTGCCTTTTATCCTTTCACCGGGCTGACGAAGGCAATTACATATACCGCTTGTTAGGTAACGTACTTTATTTTCATTTGATATTGAATCTTTCTGGATTTAATGTAAAAGCTCTTATTGTATTTTTAAATTCCAAACTATCCCTTATTGGATAATTAAGTAAGATCCTGCCATCATGAGGTTTCTTTTTGTTGTAAACTACTAAGTATTTTTTACCAGTAATAGCTAAATTCTCATTAATGGGATATGTGTCAGATCCATAATTACCAATAAATGTACTGTCGTTGACATAATATGTAAATGTAACTGTTGGAGTTTTTATTGTCAGTTGATTTGCGTTGGGTACCCAACTGACATATGCTTTACTTTTATCTAACTGAGTCAAGACTCCAATTGCATATCCTTGGTTCTGAAATATTTCTCTATTTGATTTATTGTCAAAAACTTTAAAGACGATAATCCCAATTACTCCAAGAATAAATAGGAATAACTCGATTTTTTCTTTTTTGTT
>JAAYPI010000172.1 GCA_012519885.1 Bacteroidales bacterium | reverse complement strand
TAGAAAGGGGGCCAACTCCGGTGCCAAATAATCGGTAAATTTCATTTGTACTCGAAGGTTCGGCGATTAAAGAATAATCGGTTCCTTTTAAATTACTTGCCAATGTATTGGATGGCTTACAAAGCACCTTCTACTACTAACGATTTACGGAATATATTTGTTGTTTAAAAAAAGGACTTTTCATAGCGGTAAGGAATTGTTTTAAAAAGAGGTAGGATCTTAGGAAAGGAGGTGTATGAATAAAGCTCATGATTCAACAAAAAATAATTTTGATTGCTGATTCATTGCATGGTAATATTCAAATTAGTTCACTTGAAATGAAAATAATTTCAACCCAGGCTTTCAATAGGTTGCATAACATTCACCAAAACTCAACGGTTTATCTTACATATCCTTCCAATAGGACCAAGCGCTTTGAACATTCTTTAGGGGTGATGCACTTATCCGGTCAGATGTTTTTTCATAGTATAGTAAATGCAGATGAAGAAACACGTGTTAGCTTTTTTAATCACATTAATAAAGAAATTAATAGTTTGAAAAATGATAAAGAATTCAGTACTATGCTGCGCTTAATTGTAGGGGATAAAATAGATTTAAACGGCGATTTTCCTTTAGTTAACGAGCCATTTTACAAATTAAATTTTCCAAGTGTCATTAAAAAGGAACACCATTATGCCTATCTCCTTATATATCAGTCGATACGATGTACAGCATTATTGCATGATGTAGGCCATCCTCCTTTTAGTCATATTACAGAGTTTGCATTGGAAGAAATATGGGAAAAGATTAGTTCAATTCTAGAAGACAAACGCTCAAAGAGACAAAAGCAATTTTTAATTGAAACTAAAGATTTCTTTGCAAATAATATTAATGGAATAAAATTACATGAGCAAATTGGTTTTCGAATTGCCGATAGATTAATTGAATTTATTATTCGTGAGGAAGAGACAGATCCTATAAAGCAACTGTTTTATTGTTTTATTTGGCGGTTTGTTGAAAACATAATGAATGAGAAAACAACTGTTTTTAGAGATATTCATTGTTTAATTGATGGTTCTGTTGATAGTGACAGATTAGATTATATCACGAGAGATTTAACAAATTCAGGATTTAATCATGGTAGTATTGAGTATGATCGATTGGTTCCCTCTATGAAATTAATGATATACAAAAATGATTATTATTTTTGTCCAGATACTCGAGCATTGAGTACAATAGAAGACTTTTTTAACCGAAGGTGGAGATTATATAAATATGTTATCTACCATCATCGTGTAGTTAAGACTGATTGCTTGCTTGAAAAAGCAGTTATTGCTTTGGCTATGGATTATTTGGCAGATGATGCAGACGAGATTGAGCGAGAAGGTCAGGTGCTCCCTTTAGATATATCTGGAATATGGAAAGCAGTTAAGGAAGTATACTCTGATAAGGATTATTTTAATGCTTTAATTCAGTGGGATGATTCCTGGTTACTATCAGTTTTACGCCATCAATTTTTTATGAAGTATAAACACGGTAATGAAGAAGTTAAATACCAACTTGATGAACTATTGTCTAATCGAAAATATTATAGATCAATTATAAAAAGAATGGATGATTTTTTAGAAATAGACCGGTTTTTTGTCAAACATTTAGAAATAGATTGGAATAAATTGCAACAAATTGTAAAGAAAAGCTGGAGACCCAAGCTGGAACATCTTTGTAATCAAATGACATGTGTTGAGGACTTTGAACTAGAAATTACAACAAATGGCTTTTTCTTGGCTAGGATAAAAGACTTTTTTGAATCTATTAGTAATGTCATGTCAAGTGACAGGCCGGTTTTTGAAGAAACTGTGGAAAATGCCATTAAAAAAATTGCGAATGAATTTGATACTAAAGGTTGTATTG
>JAAYPI010000171.1 GCA_012519885.1 Bacteroidales bacterium | reverse complement strand
TTTGTATTTACCTCCTGCATAATTAACGCTAGTGTTAAGTGAAAAAGTCGTATCTGTCTCAAAATTTAAAACGAAAGCATTTTCTCTAAAATATTCTTTCTTTTCAGGTTTATATGTTTCACTCCATGTATTTATTTCCTGTAAAACCCACTCAAATTTTGTAATATCTACATCAAGTGTCTTGTCCTTTTTACAACTTGACATACCTACCAACAGGGGGAAAAAGATTAATAGAATAATCGTCATTTGTTTGCTAATGTAATTTTGTGTTTTCATACGCAAATCTTTTTTATTATTAACTTCTTGATAATCATTTGATTATTCATTTTTTAATTATACATTATTTTAAGTTCAGACAAAACAAAAAACAGCACTTATCTTTTGAACAAATGCCAAGTTATCGGAATAGCAAAACAGATAAGAAAAAGTTAAAATTTCATACACGTGCTCATGGCAACAATCCCGGGTGCTTATCTGTTGAAATCAGTTTCATAATCGACTTAGGCTGGTAAATTAGCCGTGCGTCAGTAAAAAACGACCTTTGTTTATTGCTGTCCGTTATGTCTTGTTTAGAGCTTTATACAGGAACTGGTTCTAACTGTACTTCATAGCCCATTTTTTCCAACTCTTTTTGAAGATACTTTCTTCGTTTTGCCTTTATTCGAGAGTTTAAGTATTCTGCTCCAAGTTCACGGTAAGGAACATCGTCTTTTAAGACATGATACACCGATTTAAGAATAGAATGTGCAACGGCTATTGTTGCTCGTTTTTTCCCTCGTCTAGCTGCTAAACGATGATAACGAGCTGTGTAAAAAGTGTCTTTTGTACGACTAGCTGCCCATGCTACTTCCGTTAATACGGCTTTGGCTTGTTTGTTTCCGTGTGTGGTTCGTCCACTTTTTTTTTACCAGCACTCTCATTATTGCCAGGTGATACGCCTACCCAGCTACAAAGGTGCTTCTCTGTAGGAAAAACACTCATATCCAAACCAATTTCTGCAATCAAATCTTCGACTGTTTTACGGCTTAATCCCGGAATCTCACGAAGGCGTTCCAATGCATTATCATAAGGCGATAAAACCTTTTTTATTTGTTGATCAAGCTCGTCAATCAGTTTTTCAATATGACGATTGTTTTCTCGAATAGTTTGCAATAAGTAAATATGATGCTCCTCAACAATACCGTTACAAGCTTCCCAAAGTTCTTCTTTGCTTGCTTCGATATTTTTGTGATAGACGGCATCGATGTCTGCCATAGTTATAGGTTTGCCTTCACAAAGCTTATTGATAAGTTTGGTGCCAGTAACACCACTTGTATCGCTAAGTACACTCGAAAGCTTTACATTGCAGTCTTCAAGAATGCGTATAATGCGATTTTTATTAGAAGCAATATCTTGTATCAATTTCTTGCGATAACGAGTAAGGTCGCGAAGCTCACGTTGTTCTTTTGGTGGAATATAACTCGGCTTGAGAAGTCCTGCCAAAAGAAGCTTACAGAGCCAAGCACTATCTTTCTTGTCTGTCTTATGACCAGGTACGTATTTGACATGACGAGCATTGACAATCCAAACTTTTATTCCAGAAGGCTCTAAAACATGATAAACTGGCTTCCAATAAACACCTGTACTTTCCATAGCAACGTGTGTAATACCATTTTCCAATAACCAATCTTTTAATTTTGTCAAAGAACTTGTAAACGTCCCAAATTCACGGGTCGAACGTTTTAACCCCTTGCCGTCTATGGTGGCAACTACCGTTTTCTTATGAACATCAAGTCCACAACCACGAGTGACAACTTGTGCAAATTCTACTGTTTCCATAATTAACATTTTTTACGCTTATACTTATCTATTTAACGTCAAAAAGATAGTACAAAATTATAAAAAAAGTACAAATGGTGTACAATCGCACTGTATTTTCATGCTCGCGGGTGTTGAAAAATCATGTTGGTTTCATAATAAAAAAATTAAAATAATTAGTAATTATTTAGGTGCTAAGATATTAACAAATGATTATTAATAAAAATTTTTCGCAATATTTTTTTGAATTAATTTTTTTCTGACCTTGCTAAAAAATAGTTCAGGATTGGAACTGACTAATGACATAAATCCTGAGTTTGACAAAATAAAATTGTAATTGATTGATAATTCGCATGTTAGCTTTATAAATCTACGAAAGTTGTCCGCAACTTATCTGCCACCTTACTCGCTAGAACTAAATCCAGCTGAGAAGGTTTTGGCTAAATTTAAACGAGATTTTAGCAATAGGTTATTTTTGACTTTAGATGCACTAAAAGAATATATAAC
>JAAYPI010000170.1 GCA_012519885.1 Bacteroidales bacterium | reverse complement strand
TAAAACATATAATATATTATTAAAAAAATATATTGTTGGTCTGTTAAGAACTAATTGTAAGGAAGAACAAAGATGAATATAGGTCAATGTCAAAGCTTAGAAAACAATTCTTGCAATCCTACCTTTATAAATTTCAAGATTTTCATTTTTTAAGTCTAAAAACAAGGGGTGTCCTATATTATCTATGACTAATTTTTCAAATTCTGGTTAAATATAGTAGCTGATTTTTGCGAAAAAATTCCAAAAAAACAACCTTGTAGAAATTGTTTCAACTTTTTAATTTCGTTAAAACAAAATCTATAACATTAACACACAAAAATAAAAAGATTTCATAACTTTTTAGTAAATCATACTTGACAAATAATGAAATTTACTATATAATTAAGATTGCAAGGAAATATTGACTAATTATTTTGCCAAAAGGAGGAAAATTGAGTAATGAATACAATAATGAATAACGAACAAAATACTATACTTACAATGGCTATTAATACACAAATGAGCTTTATCAATAATACTCAGTTTTTGACAATAAATGGCTGGCAAAATAATGAGGCATGTATAAATGATGAAACCAGAGATTTATATTTGAAGAAGTTTCTTACATTTTTAACGGATGCTATAAATACAAAATAGCTGGTAAAAATGATATTAAGGATTGTTTTTCAAAGAACAGTCCTTTTATGTTACTAAAAATATAGGAATATAGCTCAGTTGGTTAGAGCATTCGGCTGATATCCGAAAGGTCATAAGTTCGATTCTTATTATTCCTACCACATGGGGCGTTAGTCAAATGGTAAAGACACCATCCTTTCAAGGTGGAAACATGGGTTCAATTCCCATACGCCCTACCACATGCGGATTAGAGAAGTGGTTATCTCGCTAGCTTCATGGGCTAGAGGTCAAAGGTTCAAATCCTTTATCCGCACCCATTCATGGGTCTTTAGTGTAATGGTATAAGCGAGAAACACATTGTTGCTTTGTGCTGGTTCAAATCCAGCAAGACCCACTAATATGCTGGTGTAGCACAACTGGAAGTGCAACTGACTTGTAATCAGGAGGTTGTGGGTTCAATTCCCTCCATCAGCTCCAATATGTAGGAATGTAGTTTAATTGGTAAAACACCAGATTTTGAATCTGGGGACTGATAAAGCAAGTGTAGGTTTGAGTCCTACCATTCCTGCCATATGCTTTTTTTGGATGTAAGAATTTTAAATTTCTTCACCCACTAATACAATTTTTGAAGGGAGAATTTGCTGTATGGGTCTATATGATACTTTTGTAGGAGAAATTATATGTCCTATATGCAACAAAATGCATACATTTGAAGAACAAACCAAAAATTATGAATGTATGATGGAAACTTTCATGCTTGGAGATTATATCGATAAAGGCAACAGAAACTACGTATATGTCTTTGATTGGTATTGCAAAAAAACAAGTCAACCATTTAAAGTAGGCATTGCTATCCGAAAAGGTCAAATAGTTAAATTTCTAATAAATGATGAAATTAAAAATTCTGATATTGAAAATTTGGACAATGTAGAAAAAGGATTAGGCAAAAGATTGCAATACGAAAAAGATTGCAAAGAAGCAAGTGGATTTCCAGAAGAAACACTGTCATACGATTTAAATCCACTGCCCGAAGGATACAAATTTACAGCTTTTAATGTTGAATGGGAAATCATCAGATTATATAGAACAAAGAAAGATTTTATACTTAAAGAAGATGTTATGTATTTTTATGAAATTAAATCAAACGAACATGGAATAAGAATAATGGAATCTTCTAAAAGATTATGGAAAAGCAATATAATGATAATTACTTTTGAGCAAGCAAATCGATATCCAAGTTTGTATTTTGATAAATAGCTTAGCTCAAACAAACCTACTTCTAACAAACATTTGACTCTATGGTGTAGTGGCTAACATACTGGACTGTCGATCCAGAGATCGCGGGTTCAAATCCCGCTAGAGTCGCCATTTGGGGGAATAGCTCAAAGGCTGAGCAATAGGCTGTTAACCTATCCGATCTGAGTTCAAATCTCAGTTCCCCCTCCATATAGGAGCATAGTTCAATTGGTAGAATAGTGGTCTCCAAAACCAAAGATTTAGGGTTCAAGTCCCTTTGTTCCTGCCAAATATTTTAAACTTATGTATGACGAAGTAGCCAAGTGGCTTAAGGCTGGTGTCTGCAAAACATCAATCGAGAGTTCGATTCTCTCCTTCGTCTCCACTAACTTTATCAAATAGTCGAGAATACCCCCACTTCTTAAGTGGGGGATGAATCGACACTCCAAAGGATTGCAAAATGGGGTAGAATATAGTATAATAAAATATAAATATTACTTATATTCTATATTTTTTTAGAAAGGAGGTAAAATCAATGTCGGAAGAAAATAAGTAAGAAAAGTATACCCAAAAGCATTCGATGCCGAGGG
>JAAYPI010000169.1 GCA_012519885.1 Bacteroidales bacterium | reverse complement strand
TCTTTTTTGGTTTTTGTTTAGTAAGTTTCAACTTTTCCAGTGTATCTATGAACCTTGTCCAAAATTGCGAAGTATTCCATCTACTTCTATTAGTGTCAAACTCATTAGCATCAACAAATTTTAAATAATTATTAATAACCCTTTTCGCCATTTCGCCAAGCTCTAACTTATTATCAGGATTTGCATAATATAAAGCAAATATTTCAGCTCTGTCATCTCTTAATTGCATTTCAAACCTTATCCAGTGAGGATTTAAAATATCAATATTATTTTCTTTCATTTTAACTAAGTCACGCTGGATACCTTGTTCCAACAATTTATCATATATTCTGAACTTTACAATAGACGTATTCGAGCCAAAATTTATGGTTTTTCCTGCAGTATCACCATTAACAATAAGTTGTTTATGTATCGTGTTACACGTCTTAAACCTTGACACGCATTCACCTTTATTAATTTTATCGTTTAAAACGTCCATATTAAGATATCCTTTTTTATCATCTATAGCAACGTCAAGCCGTGTTATTTTTGCGTCAAAAAAGAAGGCATTACGTAAAAAACTATCCCAACTAAAGTTTTTTCTGTTTTCTAACCGTCTCATACCATCACCAGATATTTGCAAGTGTATTCCCATATCTTCATTGCCATCATAATATATTCTTATACCTTCACTGTATTTTTGAAGCTTATAACCATAGTTGCCTTTCAGTTCTGTAAACTGAGCGAAATCCATTTCTAGAACCTCAGATACAATTTTTTCCCACGTTGCGGGTTTTCCATAAATTTTTTTTATAGTTAAAGAGCACCAATCCAATAAGCATTCCATAATATATACCTCACTTTTTAATAATACTTTTAACGACAATTTGATTCACAGGTCTTAAAATAGCATTTTGTTAAAGCAAAGCTTTGTTAGGACTTGTTTCACCTTGTCTGTATTTTGTACCCCCGTGTTACAGGACGGGGGTTTTTTTTGCCGTTTACTATTAGTTTACTTGTAGTAACGATAATAAAAAGTCAATTGTGCGGCATAAGTAGTAATGCTTTGCAGGTCATCCCAACTTATACGCACGCGGGTCAATCTATTAAGTATTGACTTTTCATTAGTTGAAATGGTATTAGAAATTGTGGGGGTTGAGGAACTCAAAAGCATGAGTAGACTTAATTACTTTCCCCCCTCTTTCAATTATACCATTTCAACGGAGAGCCTTTGTAGATTTTAGCATGCCTTTGTAGTTGTGAGGGAATCCGAATCTAAAAGCATGAGAAAACGATTTTAACAAGTGCTAAAAGAGGGAAAATATATCCCTCTTATGAAAAAGCACCATTTTTAATTAGTCTTAAATTAAGTTTTAAATCGACACTTCGAACCAGGTCCTCTAATTCTTCGATATGAAATTCTAATTGTTTAATGATATAATAGTTGTTCGGTACTCCTTTTGAATTTAGATTCTTTTCCTCTTCTTCGATTAGTTTTTTGTTTCTTTCAATAGCTCTTCTAGCATTTATTTTTATGAGTCTCAATTGAGTTTCACTAACTGATATTTTCATATTTTTAATCAAAATAAACACCACCTGATTTTTTATTGAGGAAACGTAATACATTCCTTTTCTATTTCATAACATATGACAGATAATTGATATTCATAATTGGCACTATGTTCAAGTATATTAATCGCAATACTAACGATATCAAACATACTTATACTATTCTTACTTTCCACATAGCTCATCAATTTTTCATACTCACTATCATTTCCACTAGTAAACCAATTATGCTTTACACACAAGCCTCTCAAAGCGTCCGAACTCAACATTCTTAATTCTTTCATTAGAAAACACGCTCCTTTAACCTATCTTATAACATAATACTACAAAACTTCACGAAGTCTTTTTAATAATTCATATACTTGTAAATCATCATTGTATTTTAGCAACAAACAACTGTAAACAAAACATAATGCAGCACCTTCCTTATTGTGAGTTGAAGTTTCCAGGCATTCAAGCATACCATTTAGCATGAAAATTAAATCTTCTCTGTTTAATCCTTTCAATTCAGCTTTCATCTAAAAACAACTCCTTTAACTATCTTATAATATAATTATAACAGGTTAAGCAACAACTTTAAAGACGACTACAGTATTGTTTCTATAGTACCATAGACTCATTTTTCTTACATTAATAATTAAAGGCTATAAAGCGTTAATACCTATAGCCTTTGTTTTAATTCAGTATATTTTTGTGTGAACGCGATGTGCCGTTTCACTTCACACCGCGAAACCCAACCTAACCTCATTATTGCAGTTCTACGAATTACCAGTAATTCTTTGATTATTTATAAGTTTATCGCTTTGTGTATTTTTTTCTCTGCTACAATCTCTTTTGATAATATTATACTAGACGCGTATAATCTAATATTGTTTACTACCATATTATTATTCTGTCCTAACGTTTTTGTCGACGCATTAGCCGAACATATAACGATTACTTCGTTGTTCTTAAATTTTTCTGCGAAATCCTTCTCTGTATATTCCTTAGCTACAGCCGATGGAACTACACAATAGTAAGTATTGAAAGCTGACCCATATTCATCATTACTGATATTTTTTACACATTTTAGTTTAAACGTGTAATATATCTCATTTCCTTCCTGGGTTCTAGAAAGTTGTGGTGAAAACATTTTTCCCTTTAAGAGAATTAACTCCTTTTCTTCTCCTAACAAATTATTTACCTTTTCCACAAATTCTGTCTTTTCGATTTTCATAATTTTTTTACCCTCCTTAAATTTTCCGTTTCGGTTTTGCCGTAAAATTCTTTTACTCTGTCAGTAAAATTTTTTAATGAGCAATCTACAATATCAGGTACTTGTTTAGTGTCATAAGTTAGACCGCTAAAAAGCTCATCACATTTTTTAATACTAAAATCATTATATTTTTTCCTAACAGAATCTAACATTCTATAATATATATAATTTTTATCGCTCTTTACTAGGTAAACATAATTCATTTGACTTCTTAGTCTCTTTTCTATCATATCAGGCGATATGGCGGTTATTATAAGCAAAATGTTTTGTTTACCTATCGTGTTAAAGAATATTGTTGATTCGGTATTATCTTGCCAGTTTCGAGAATCCATAAAATAATACGCCTCATCTAACAGTAATACTTTCGGTTCATGGTTAAAAGGTAAATCTGTTAACGATTTTATTTTTACCCAATCCCGAACATACATATTCGAATAAACAGGGATTCCTTCACCTTTTCGATAACCCTCTGCTATCAAATAGGCTAACAAGGTTTTACCACTCCGTTGGAAACCGAAGTTTCCGATTATGCAACCACTCACAAATCATCATTCCTTTGTTGTGTATTGATTTTAATACCTTTTACCAATTCTTCCTGCGTATAAGCTTTCAACAAATTCTTCATGTTCATACTACTAAGGAAACCTAGGTTTTTGTTTTTAATTATAAATTTTGTGTACTCTTTTAGCATTTCGCTAACTTCAATCAAATCATATTTTTTAACGTAGTAATTTAAAGCGTTTATTATACGTATCTGCTCATTATTCAACGAAGGAATAATTTCGTAAATATCTTTAATTGCAGAGCCTTGACCATTGTTAACAAATTTACTAAATTGCTCTTCAAAGTCTAACATTTATTCACCCTCTTTTTAAGACTTTATCATTAATATAATTTGCAAGGCTAAAACAGCATACATTATATACTTTTGACTATTATCTGTTTTATAAAGCCTTTTTATTGGTATAGCCGCCATTCTTGCTTTATCCTGAACAAAATCTATATCTATTTCGCTAAGGCTAACAACCTTATCTTTACCAACTTGCCTAAACTCTAACTCCTCAATGTTAGATTTAAGCATTTTATTGATTTTTTTAAGACTTTTATTTTGTATGACTCCATTTTTAGTTATAACAACATACATTTATTCTTTCCTCCATATTGAAATGATTTTAATAAAAATCTTCCTGCATAACATCGGCGTTTACCATTATATCAATTATACTGTACACGAGATAAAACGCAATAAAATAACCGCATATATAACTCATAAATCTACCTCCTTTTTTTTCTCCATTTATTTAGAGGTTCTTGTAATAAGTCACCTGTTAGCATCTCATAAAATATCAAAATAAAAAGGATTATCAATATCACTATTTTCATTATCATTACCTCCTATTACAATTTTTAATTGTTCAGGTATCTTCTCATCAAATCACTTATCCTTTAAATTCATTTTATTAAAGTTATAACTTATGTATTTTTTAACATTAATCGAATTAAAAGCCCTAGATACAAATTGAATCATTGAACGAATTATATATACAACGGGATAAACTGAAAGTATAACGACGGTAAGAATAAAAATGTTTGTTGTAACTTCCATTATAGCACTTTCAATCATCATATCCATTTTTACTCCCCCTTTTTTTTAAGTTTCATTACAGCTTGCATTATCAGCAAGCCAATAATAAAATAGTTTTGTACATATATATAAGTTAATTCCATTGCAAAAACCTCCAGCTTAATAATTTTTAATTAAACAGGGGAATACTCCCCTTAGAATTCCCCTGTTTATTGTGTCTACCGTTGATGTTAATTAAATGCGGATTTAAATGCCCTTATTACTATGAAGCCGAGACCGACACCCATAATAATATATACTACTGGCATCATTGCGTCAATCATAGTTTGAGCCCACTGAAACATTTGAGCTGTATCAAAGCTGATTTGCAAAGATGGAGATGGTGTTGGTGTTGTCTAAATCACTCCTATTCTTATTCGGGCATTGCCCTTTTTTTTATATTAAGCTATTAAGTAATAGCCAAATATACTGGATGCAGGGGTAAGGATTCGAACCTTACGCTCTGAACACGACAATTGTCCTATGATATCCACTTCACTACCCTGCAATATATTTATTTTAGCTTTTTAAGTTGATACATTAAGTTGGTAAAGTCTATTTGTATATATAACCAAAAATTATGTAACCTTTTAAAAAAGTTATCGAATTTCATATTTTTCAAATCCTTTAAAGATTATTCTACCTTTACTTTTCCTTTAAGACCTGGAATTACCGCAGATATTGCATTTATAACGATTTTTATTAACTTCCAGAGTATAAATCCAGCTCCTATTAACAATAACGTTGTAAACATTATATATATAGGCGTACCTGCAATATAATGTATTGTCGCCAGCCATTTTGTTATTATAGTGTCGCTTGTAAATTGAACATTATCTAAGTGGTTTATTAAACTATCTAAAGTTGTGCCAACTTGATTTACTATTTCTAATATTTTATTCCATATATCCAAAATCCAATCTAAAATATAAATCCCCCCTTAAACACTATACATTCTTCTTATTCTACGTACTACTGATAAGCTAAATAAGAGAGTAAGCATTGCAGACGCCATATTCCACACAGATATATTCAAATTAGGTACTTGCTGATTCTTAAAAAATTGTATACCCTGTACAGTGTAACCATTAATTAAGGAGCTATCAGCTTGAATACTCACAATAGTAGCTAGATATATTAAAGCTCTTAATATTAAACGTATACAAGCAAGAATTACTTTGAGAACAAGAATGAATAAATCAGGTATTTTATATTGTGTAACTTTTGCAGTTAAATCAGCCTCTGCCACTGCGGTATTTATTCCAGCTATAGCTTGAACCATAGCAATACACTGGTCATAAATCCCAGATAACCAAGTTATTACTCCAGCCAAAGCGGTCGATAGTGCCTCTGCAAGCGATTCCCAAAACTCCTGCAACCATTCCCATATATTAGTTGCAATATCCCATATACTTTGACCTATAGATTGAACTCCAGATATTGCAGATGAAAACACTGACGAAACACCATCCAAAGCATTCTGCCACCACGTTGTTGTTTCAATAGGGTTTTCTCCTGCATATGGTTGAGACACAGTTTCAGCCGTTGCACCTATTAGAGTTTCAATTGTTTCAGGCACTCCTACAGTTACATTACCCATTGCGTCAGTGGGGTCATAGTCGGGATTATCTACAATTGTTTCTTGTCCTACTACTGTTCCAGTGTGTGTTACTTCATACGTTGCGGGATATGTATCAACCAATGATTGTATACTTACACTATTTAGTATATCGTATCCCGCGTTCACTGTTCTATACATTATTGAATGCCATAGTTTACCGCTAGAATCCTTTGTTATTACAACGCATTCAGATTCAGCTTTTACATTTGTTCCAATTAGTCTTTTTATTCCATCACCATATGTATAATATAGTGTTCCTTTACCGTTACTTACATTTTCCCAGGTCCATGTTAGCCCAGTTAATTCTGTCGTTACACTTCGATTTTTTGTTATAGGGTTCATAGTACCTGATTGATAATTTAATGCAGCTACTTCATTCCAAAATAAAGCTAATTGCTCACTAGTAAATTTTGAAGTCAAATCTACTGTTTGTAAAACTTGATTTATAGGGTCTAGAAAATTTACATAAACCCTTTCGTCATATAAGTCTAATGTAAAATAGTCGTTTATTACTTTACCAGTACCGAAGAATGCTCCAGTTTCCCAAATTTTCGTTCCCATAAATGTAACGCAGAAGTGCCTCAATGCACCAGTGGCAGTTACTTCTCCTGCCAGACCTGCGGAGATTGCTATTGTTTCAGATGGTAACAAGCTTATTTCTGCAGTAGGATAAGAACCAGAATAAGTTTGACTACCTACATTAAAATTAGAATTTACCCAAGAAACGGCTCTATCCCATATATCAGAGGTAAAATTAGCAACACCGTTTACGGCACTTGCACAAGCATCTCTAAAAGCTTGTTTTGAAGATTCGGGCAAAGACTGATAAAATTGCCACACTAACACAGCTAACATTATTGTAGCACCTGCTCCAGATACATAAAGACCTGCTTTTATGAGTAAAGCACTTCCTATTTTCTGTTCAAGTAACGACAAAGCAATTCCGAGAGCACCTACGCTTGCCTTTACTTGCTGATAATTGCCTATTACCGACATAAATATCAAAAGTACACATAAGAAAATAATTAAAGTTTTTTTTGAGATATACATAAAATTGACGGGTTTTAAGGAAAGCAACATTTCTTTTCACTTCCTCCATACTTTATAACTAAATTATAATTAGAAGCATATATATTATCAAATCCTATTTATATTGTTTAAATACAATTACAAGAATCTTAATTATTCAGGCTCTAAATTACTTATCTTTTCTTCTATTATCGCTATCGCTTTTTTCTTTGTTTCTTCCTTCTCTACATAAGGCTGATATATCACCTCCTGCAAAAAGTCATTTATCATTGATTCATGTTTTTTAGTGAGCCTATGAGCATTATTTATTATTAATTTATCAATTTCTGTAAGGTCGCCTAAACTTGCTTTTACAATCATCGCTAACGAAGGAGCTACATTTCTTTCAAGCCAATTATAAACATCTTCCAGTTTCTTTTTTGGTTTTTGTTTAGTAAGTTTCAACTTTTCCAGTGTATCTATGAACCTTGTCCAAAATTGCGAAGTATTCCATCTACTTCTATTAGTGTCAAACTCATTAGCATCAACAAATTTTAAATA
>JAAYPI010000168.1 GCA_012519885.1 Bacteroidales bacterium | reverse complement strand
TCTTTTATAGAATCATTAGAAGTTCCATGCACAGCAGTAGAAGACTTAACAGGCTATCCATCAATCTTGGGTGGTCGTGTTAAAACATTGCATCCTAAAGTATTTGGAGGAATATTAAGTCGCAGAAAATTAGAAGGCGATATGAACCAATTAGCTGAATACGACATTCCAGAAATTGATTTAGTAATCGTTGACTTATACCCATTCGAAGCTACTGTAGCATCTGGAGCTAGCGAACAAGAAATTATTGAAAAAATTGATATTGGTGGCATATCCCTTATCCGTGCAGCCGCAAAAAACTTTGCCGATGTAATTATTGTTGCATCGCAAGCTCAATACGCTCCACTATACGATTTGCTAGAAGAAAATGGAGCTGAAAGTTCTATTGAACAACGCAAATACTTTGCCAAAGAAGCCTTTGCTGTATCTTCATACTACGATACTGCTATCTTCAACTATTTTGATGGATACGAAAATAGTGCTTTCCGTCATGCAGAAAATACCATGAAAGCTTTACGATACGGCGAAAATCCTCATCAACGTGGATTTTTCTACGGAAAATTCAACGATATGTTTGAGCAATTGCAAGGGAAAGAAATATCTTACAACAATTTATTAGATATTGATGCTGCCGTTAGTTTAATTAATGATTTTGACGAAATTACATTTGCCATCTTAAAACACAATAACGCCTGTGGTATTGCATCTCGTAGCAATTTACTCGACGCATGGAAAGATGCCTTAGCCAGTGACCCTGTGTCAGCATTTGGGGGTGTGTTAATTACCAATGCAATCATTGACCAAACTACGGCTGAAGAAATCAATAAACTTTTCTTCGAAGTAATTATTGCTCCCGACTATGACATGGAAGCATTAGAAATATTATCACAAAAGAAAAATCGTATCATTTTAATTCAAAAAGAAACTAAAAGCAAAACTACTCAATTTCGCTCATTACTCAATGGCGTCTTAGTACAAGATAAAGATTTGAGCATTGAAACCGAAAAAGATTTTAAAGTTGTTACACAAATTGAACCGTCATCATCAGAAACTGAAGACCTTATTTTTGCAAATAAAATTGTAAAACACACGAAATCAAATGCCATTGTATTAGCTAAAAACAAACAATTATGTGCTAGTGGCGTAGGACAAACATCACGTGTAGATGCTCTGCGTCAAGCCATAGAAAAAGCAAATTCATTTGAAATGAGTTTGAAAGGAGCAGTAATGGCTTCAGATGCATTTTTCCCATTCCCCGACTGTGTGGAAATAGCATCACAAGCAGGAATTACATCTGTTATTCAACCAGGAGGTTCAATCAAAGACAATTTATCTATTGAGTTTTGCGACAACAATAATATGTCGATGGTAACCACAGGAATCAGACATTTTAAACATTAAAAATTTAACAAACATAGACACATGGGATTATTTTCATTCACTCAAGAAATAGCCATTGACCTTGGTACAGCAAATACCATCATCATTCAAAATGGGAAGATTGTATTAGACGAACCATCTATTGTTGCCCTTGATAAACGTACCGACAAATTGATTGCCATTGGAGAAAAGGCACGTCAAATGCAAGGTAAAGAGCACGAAAGCATACGTACTGTTCGTCCATTACGCGATGGTGTTATTGCCGATTTTTATGCAGCCGAAATTATGATTAGAGGCATGATAAAAATGATAAGTAACAAAAATTCATTTTTTGCTCCTTCTCTTAAAATGGTTGTTTGTATTCCATCGGGAAGCACCGAAGTTGAAATACGTGCCGTACGTGACTCTTCTGAACATGCTGGGGGTAGAGAAGTATATATGATATACGAACCTATGGCAGCAGCAATGGGTATAGGTCTTGATGTAGAAGCACCGGAAGGCAATATGATTGTAGATATAGGTGGCGGTAGCACCGAAATTGCCGTAATATCTTTAGGAGGATTAGTATGCAACCGTTCTATTCGTATTGCTGGAGACGATCTTACCTCGGATATTGTAGATTATATGGGAAGACAACACAATATAAGAATTGGAGAAAGGACAGCTGAACTAATTAAAATAAACGTCGGATCGGCACTAACAGATCTTGAAGATGCACCAGAAGATTACATTGTACGCGGACCAAATAGGCTATCAGCTCTACCAATGGAAGTTCCTGTATCATACCAAGAAATAGCTCATTGTTTAGACAAATCTATATCAAAAATTGAAATTGCAGTGTTAGGGGCATTAGAACAAACTCCGCCCGAATTGTATGCTGATATCGTTCGCAATGGTATCTACTTAGCAGGAGGTGGAGCTTTACTAAAAGGACTTAATAAACGTTTGCAAGATAAAATCAATATTCCATTTCATATTGCAGAAGATCCCTTACGTGCAGTAGCAAGAGGAACAGGAATTGCTCTTAAAAATGTTGATAATTATTCATTCTTATTAAGGTAATACGTCACTATACATGAGAGAATGTACTATTGTCGGCAGAAATATTTCTTTTTTGCTGACAATTTGTTTTTTATACAGATAGAAAGGTATTTACTCAAGGTTAATCAGCATCATGTAATTATTTATGGAAAATTTACTCCGTTTTTTAGCTAAAGCAAGTTCTTTTTTATTGTTTGTTTTTTTACAAACAGTAGCCTTATTGTTGCTTGTTTCTCACAACAACTACCAGCAATCTATTGCACTTAGTTCGGCTAATACTATCACGGGAAATATGTATGCCACTATTCAATCTTTTACAGAATACTTTCATCTTCAGACTACAAATATGTTGCTTGCCGAAGAAAATACAGCCCTACAAAATGAAAACAATATACTGCATCAACAACTAATGAAACAAAATCTGTCTTCCATTAATCAAGATACAGTCGCATTATTTACCTATATTTCGGCTAAAGTAATAAATAGCTCTGTTAACAAACAACAAAATTACATTACACTAAATAAAGGTTCTAAAGATGGTATAAAACCCGATATGGGTGTAATAAATAGCCAAGGAGTAGTGGGTATCGTAAGTGCTGTTTCTAAAAATTTTGCTGTGGTAATGCCTATTATTAATCCTCGTATCAAAATAAGTTGCCGTATTGCCAAAAACGATTATTATGGTTCTCTTTTATGGGAAGGAAGAAGTCCATTTTTTGCCAATTTAAAGGAAATACCAGAGCATGTAGAATTAGAAACAGGAGACTCTATTATTACAAGTGGTTTTTCTTCTATCTTTCCAGAAGGCATACCAGTAGGTACGGTTGAAGAAGTAAATACATCAAAATATGATAATTTTCATGATATAAAGATACGATTAAACGTTAATTTTCAAACGATTACATACGTTAATGTTATTAATTTTAATCAAAAAACCGAATTAAACAATCTCGAAAAACAACAACTACAATGATACTGACAATTGCCAGAAATACACTTTTTTTTGTAGTACTCGTTTTAGCACAAGTATTATTGTTCAATAATATTAACTTTTTGGGATTTATAAATCCCTATGTGTATGTGCTATTTATTTTAGGATTACCTGTTGCTTTAAACAAAAAAAGCATAATGGTTGTGGCGTTCTGTTTAGGATTACTCATTGATATTTTTACAAACACCTTAGGAATACACATTTTTGCATCTGTTTTAATTGCATATCTACGTAACTTTTGGATTGATGCTCTATTTTTTCGAAATGATTTCGATTTTGTATCTCCTTCTATCAAAAATTTTGGTTTTTTCAATTTTGTCAAATACGCCTTTGTCCTAATTTTTGTACATCATTTGGCTTTGTTTATATTAGAAGTACTTACTTTTAATCATTTTTTACTAATGCTATTACGTGTATTGTACAATTCTATTGTTAGTTTATTACTCATCATTAGTTTTGAGCTTATCAAGTCGAAATGAAAGATTCGCTAAAAAATCAAGAACTTAGAAATAGACAATATATAATTATTCTCATTGTATTGTCTGTTGCTTTTATATACATTATCCAATTGTTTTATATTCAAATCGCAGATAGTTCGTACAAAGAAAATGCGGATAGTAATGCTTTTTTAAAAAAGGTTATCTATCCTTCTCGGGGTTTATTGTACGATAGAAATGAACAATTATATGTATCTAATCAGCCAGTATATGATTTAATGATTATTATGCGTGAAATACAGGGATTTGACACACTCTCATTTTGTAAAATGCTCAATATCAATCAAGAAGAATTTGACAATAGAATAGAAGAAATAAAAGACAAGCGTAAAAACAGAGGATACTCTCGTTTCACTCCTCAAATATTTATGTCTCAGTTAAGTGTTGCAGAATATGGCAAAATTCAAGAACAGTTGTATAAATTTAGAGGAGTATATGCACAACAACGTGTACTACGCAAATACACCACCCCTCATGGAGCTCATGCAATTGGCTCTGTAGGAGAAGTAAATCAGCAACAAATAGATGCTGATTCATATTATTCTAGAGGTGATTATAAGGGTCAATCTGGAGTAGAAAAAGAATATGAAACGTATTTAAGAGGAGAAAAAGGAGTAGAAATATTATTAAGAGATGCTCATGGTCGTATTCAAGGGGTATATAAAAATGGAGAAAGAAACAAGGCTCCAATTGCAGGCAAAAATCTGACCATGACTATTGATATGGGGTTACAAGAGTATGGCGAACAACTAATGATTAAGAAATTAGGCAGTATTGTAGCCATTGAACCCTCTACAGGAGAAATATTAGCCCTTATTTCAAGCCCATCATATGACCCTCATTTGTTGGTAGGAAGAGAACGTTCTAAAAATTATAATGCATTGCTGAAAGACCCTTTCAAACCCTTATTTGACAGACCCCTAATGGCAATGTATCCTCCAGGATCAACATTTAAGTTAGTAAATGGATTAATCTACCAGCAAGAAGGCGTTATAACCGAAGACACACGCTTTTCTTGTAGAATGGGTTACTACTATAGTCGGACACGTAAATTAGGCTGTCATCCACATCCTAACAATTTAGATTTACGCGAATCTGTTCAACATTCGTGCAATGCGTATTATTGTCATGGATTGAAAGGTTTATTAGATTCTCCACCAAGTGGTATTTCTACTACCGAATCCTATAATCATTGGAGAAACCATGTTCTATCTATGGGTTTTGGAAAAAAATTAGGAGTCGATTTTCCTAATGAAAAGGGAGGTTTGATTTTAGAAAGTAATCGCTATGACCGAATATACGGAAAAAACAAATGGAAATCATCCACTATTATCTCTATCGCAATTGGGCAAGGAGAAGTGTTAGCAACTCCCATTCAAACAGCAAATTTGGCAGCACTAATAGCAAACAGAGGATATTTTTACACTCCTCACATTATCAAAAAAATTGAAGGAGATAGTATTGATAAACGTTTTAGAGAAAAACATCAAACGACAATAGAACAAAAATATTTCGATCCTATTATTGATGGAATGTTAATGGCTGTGGAACAAGGAACAGGTAGGGTTGGCAGAATAGAAGGTATTGAAATTTGTGGTAAAACAGGAACAGCACAAAATCCACACGGAAAAGACCATTCAATTTTTATGGCTTTTGCTCCGAAAGAAAATCCAAAAATAGCAATAGCTGTATATGTGGAAAATTCGGGTTTTGGAGCAACATGGGCAGTACCGATAGCTAGTTTAATGATAGAAAAATACCTTACAGGTACTGTAGATACAACAAAATTAAACCGTAAAAATCTTCAAAAAAGGATGTTAGAAACATTTTTAATTGAATAAAAAATATCAACTATGTCTCGTAAAGTTAGTCTTTTTCGTTCATTAGATTGGATTACCATTTTATTGTATGTTACATTGGTAACTATAGGATGGTTTGCTATCTACTCATCAACATACGATTTTGAAAATCCAACTATCCTGAATTTTAGTGCTAGACATGGCTCCCAACTAATTTGGATTGGTTTTGCTTTTTTACTGGCACTTATAACGATATTGATAGATAGCAAAATGTACAATAATCTTGCTTATATTATTTATTTTCTAATTATTTTACTGTTAATTGCCACCATTTTTTTAGCCCCAGAAATTAAAGGGTCTCGCTCATGGCTAAAAATTGGACCAATTACGATGCAACCTGCGGAATTAGCTAAATATGCTACAGCTCTATGTCTCGGAAAATTTATGAGTTCATACAATTTTACACTTAATTCCATCAAAAATATGTTTCTTGTTGGATTCATTATTTTAACTCCTATGTTAATCATCATACTCCAACAAGAAACTGGATTAGCATTGGTTTTTGCAGCATTCTTTCTTGTATTGTTTAGGGAAGGCATGAATGGAATTTTTATGGTACTAGCCTTCTTAGGAGCTTTATTTTTTGTCCTTTTTTTACGATATGATTATATTTCGTCGAGTAGTAACTCCTATATACTCGAATCGTTTGGTTTTGTCATCGTATTCATTTTGTCTGTTATTTCGGTGGGCATAATGATTGCTTATTACCTAAAAGATAATAGGCAAATGTTACAATTTATTGGTGGTAATGCTATATTATATTTACTTACAGGAATCTTACATCTATTTGGAATCGAAGCTATTACATATACTATAACTGCTTATATAAGTATATCTTTAAGTATTCTCTATTTATTCATAATGGCTTTATTACAAAAGCAAAAGAAGTATTTCCTTTTTATCATATTTCTGATTGGAAGTATAGCCCTGTGCAATGTTACTGATTATTTTTTCAACAATGTGTTGCAACCTCATCAGCAAATGCGTATTAAAGTAGTATTAGGATTAGAAGACGACCCATTGGGTGCTGGATACAATGTTCGTCAATCAAAAATTGGCATTGGTTCAGGTGGGTTGCTTGGAAAAGGATTTCTAAATGGAACACAAACAAAATTAAATTATGTTCCCGAACAAGATACAGATTTCATTTTTTGCACAATTGGAGAAGAACAAGGATTTGTGGGAAGTATAGTGGTCTTATTTCTATATATTGCATTAATCATACGACTTGTAATTTTGGCTGAACGACAGCGATCTTCCTTTAGTCGTATTTTTGGCTATTCTGTATTAAGTATTATTTTCTTTCATGTTGCTATAAATATCGGAATGGTTATTGGTTTAGTTCCCGTTATTGGTATTCCGTTAGTTTTTTTAAGCTATGGAGGTTCTTCTTTGTGGAGCTTCACAATATTATTGTTCACATTTATACGTCTTGATGCTAATAGAATGGAAATATTACATCAATAACTCCTGTGAGGTATATAAAATTATAACCGAAACGTAACCTAAATAATGAAATATACAACAAAATCCACATTTTTTTTCAAATTATGGTATTTTATTAAAATATTATGCTTTCCTTTGTGTCGTAAATCATTAAGTGAAGATTTACGACATATTTATTTATTTTTTTAATTTTTTTTTATGAACATTTACATTGGAAACTTGAATTATCGAGTTAGAGAAAACGACCTAAAAGGTATCTTTGAAGAATACGGAACATTGGATTCTGTAAAACTTGTAAAAGACAGAGAAACAGGAAAATCGAAAGGTTTTGCATTTGCAGAAATGTCAAACGACAGCGAAGCAAAAAAAGCTATCGAAGAACTGAATGGTGCTGAATTTGAAGGAAGAACATTAGTGGTTAAAGAAGCAAATCCTAGAAATTAATTGATATTATTTTTATGGGAATTAAAAAGAGGCTATTCAATTGAATAGCCTCTTTTGTTATTTGTTTCGTTCTATAACATAGGTTGCATATTCCATCAAGGCATTTTTAGTTGCAGAAGTAGCAAAATATTGTAATTGACGAATTGCTTTATCTCTGTATTCATACATTTTCTTGGTTGCATATTCCACTCCCCCTTTTTGAATGGAAAATTGTTGCAATTCTTGCACTTCTTTTTCAGTCAAATCTGCTTTCCGAAGCAAAGAAAATAGATATTCTTTCTCGCTATTCGTTGCTTTACTCAGAGCAAACAGCATAGGTAAAGTAAGCTTTCCTTCTCGAAGATCATTTCCTGTAGGCTTGCCTACATCATCCGAAAAATAATCAAATATATCGTCTCTTAATTGAAAACATATCCCAATGCTCGTACCATAAATACCTAAACAATCAATTTCGTGATTGGTAGCATTTGCTGATAGTGCTCCTATGCGGGCACAACTAGAAAAAAGACTAGCTGTCTTTTTTGAAATAATATCAAAATAGATATCCTCGGTTATAAATTGCTTTTTAGAATTTGCCAGCTGCAAAATCTCTCCATCCGCCAGATTTGATCCTACTTTAGATATTTCAAAGATAATATCTAAGTTTCTACTGTTTGAAGCCTTGAATAAGGCTTTAGATAACAAATAATCTCCACCCAATACGGCAATCTTGTTTTCAAACACCGCGTTTACTGATGGTTTGTTTCTTCGCTCTAAGGCACTATCAAGTACATCATCATGAATTAAACTAGCTATATGTAGCAACTCAATAGCAATAGTACCTTGTATAGTTGATTCAGTAATGCCGCCACAGACTTGAGCAACTAACAACGACAAAATAGGTCGCATTTGTTTACCCCTCGTGCTTAATACGTAGTTTGACAATTGATTGAGAATTGGATTTTCTGTTTGAAGAGCTAAGGCTAGTTCTTTTTCATATGCCAACAAATCTGCAATTATTGGTTGTTTAATTTCGTCTATTTTGTTCATAAACTTATTTTCTGTATGCGAAAATATCATGTATATGTATAATGCCAATAATGGTTGGCGTAGCAGCATCTACTACAGCCAATGTGGTTATTTTATTTGTCTCCATTATTCTTAGTGCATCATCAATACGTTCATTTTCTGTAATTGATTTATAGCCAACAGTCATAAAATCATATGCTGTTAAATTAGAGATATCCTGATATTTCTGAATAGCCCTTCTCACATCTCCATCTGTAATAATGCCAATAGGTGTATTGTTCGTATTCATCACAATTGTCATACCCAATCGTTTATTACTAATCTCATATATAACATCTTTGAAAGGTGTTTTTTCGTACACATAGGGTATGGTGGTTTGCATAATCTCTTTCACTTTTACTAGTAATCGTTTCCCCAATGCACCTCCAGGATGATTAAGTGCAAAATCATCGGCTTTAAAGTGTCGTTTTTCCATCAAACTAACAATTAAAGCATCTCCCATTACTAATGTGGCTGTGGTAGAAGTAGTTGGAGCTAACCCCAACGGACAAGCTTCCTTATCAACACTCACATCGAGAACATAATCAGCCTCGTTAGCAAGTGGAGAAGAAACATTACCTGTTAATGCTATAATCGGACAATTGATATGCTTAATAGGAGGTATGATTCTCAATATTTCTTGCGAAGCTCCACTGTTAGATACAATCAACACTACATCATTGGCGGATATCATACCTAAATCTCCATGCATTGCTTCTGCGGCATTCATAAAAAAAGCAGGAGTTCCTGTAGAAGCCAACGAAGAGGCAATTTTATGTGCAATAATACCCGTTTTACCAATACCCGTTACCACAATCTTACCTGTACTAGCAAACAATAACTCAACTACTTTATCCATTTCTGCACCTATGCGTGATGCTACCTTTTCTAAAGCTTGTATCTCCTGCCTAAAAACTTCTTTGCTACGTTCAGCGTACATCATACGATCGGGTATTAGTCTACTATTTTTTTATAATATCATCTATTGTTACCGCCTGCTCAAGTATTGTATGGATACTATCCAAGTGCAATTGGTTGGCCGCATCCGAAAAAGCCATATCTGGATTAGGATGTACTTCAGCAAAAATCGCATCAACACCTACTGCCAATGCTGCTCGCATTAATGGAGCAACATAGGAGCGATTGCCTCCTGAATTTATTCCATTTCCACCAGGTTTTTGCACAGCGTGCGTAGCATCAAAAACGATAGGATAACCTATTTTACGCATTTCTATTAATGATGTCATATCTACTACCAAATTATTATACCCAAAACTGGATCCTCTTTCTGTTAGTACAATAGAATCATTTCCCGTTTCTATCATTTTATTTACCACTTGTTGCATATCCCACGGAGCCATAAATTGGGCTTTTTTTATATTCACCACTTTGCCCGTTTTAGCTGCTGCAACTAATAAATCGGTTTGCCTAGCTAAAAAAGCAGGTATTTGTATAACATCTACTACGGAACCCACTGCGTCACATTGCCAACTTTCGTGTACATCTGTAAGTATAGGTATACCATATGTATCTGTAACCTTTTGTAAAATTGATAACCCTTTGTCCATTCCTACACCACGGGGAGAAAATACAGAAGAGCGATTTGCTTTATCAAAAGATGATTTAAAAACAAAATGTATACCTAATTTATCACAAATCTCTTTCAAACTGCCTGCCACATCTATTGA
>JAAYPI010000167.1 GCA_012519885.1 Bacteroidales bacterium | reverse complement strand
CATTGCATGTAATTGATGTAAATAGTGGGAATCGATCTAAAGCTGGTAATGTTCAGGAAACCAATGCGTTAGAGGTTAATTTAGCTGCTGTTGATGAGGTAGCAAGGCAATTACGATTACGTGATATGGGTGGTATTATAGTTATTGACTTGATTGATATGCAAGAAAATGAGCATAAGCAACAAGTGTACGAACGCATGAAGGAGCGGATGCAAAACGATTCTGCAAAACATAATATATTACCATTAAGCAAGTTTGGTTTAATGCAAATTACACGCCAACGTGTTCGACCACAGACGCTTATAGATACGAAAGAAACCTGTCCAACGTGTGATGGAAATGGTAAAATCCGTTCCTCCCTGTTTTTTGTGGATATGTTGGAGACAAAATTAAATGAAATTAAGAATACTATGAAGATACGAAAATGTATTCTTTTTGTACATCCTTTTGTGTATAGTTTTATTAATGCGGGTATCATGAGTATTAAGAATAAATGGATACTCAAGTTTGGCTTAGGTTTTAAAGTGTTACCCAATCAAAGCTATAGTTATTTGCAATATGGCTTTTTTGATACAGATGGAAATGAAATTGACGTAAAAGATACGGCTGATATGGCTTAAATTTTTTGTGTATGTTACTTAAAGAGCGTTATAAGGGTGTTATTGAGTGGTTTCAACAACATATGCCTGTCGCTGAAACAGAACTCCACTATACAAATTCATTTGAATTATTGGTAGCTATTGTTTTGTCTGCTCAATGTACAGATAAACGGGTAAATTTAACAACTCCGGCTTTATTTAAGTCGTTTCCTACTCCACAAGCTATGGCTAAAGCTTCTTTTGAAGAGGTTTTTGCTCTTATCAAAAGTATTTCATATCCAAATAACAAAGCAAAACATCTAATAGCTTTATCTCAGCAATTAGTAGATAAATACGATGGAGTTATACCAGACGATGCCGAGCGTTTGCAAGAGTTGCCTGGTGTGGGTCGCAAAACAGCCAATGTGATGCTTGTAGTAGCTTTTAAGAAGCCAGCTATGCCTGTAGATACACATGTATTTAGGGTAGCAAATAGAATTGGTTTAACTACTGCAAAAAACCCATTACAAAGTGAAAAGACTTTAGTCAAGAATATTCCCAACCACTTATTACCTATAGCACATCATTGGCTTATCTTGCATGGTCGTTATACCTGTTTGGCACGCAAACCCAAATGCGACGAATGTGGGATACGTACTTTTTGTAAGTTCTTTAACAAAAAGTAAAAAGGTTTCTTTCGGATTTTTTATATCTTTGTAGGCATAATACTTTTATGCCTGAAATCTATGAGTTTGAATATAGAAAATATCCTGTTAATTGGGTCGTTATTGCTCTTAGTAAGTATTATTGCAGGTAAAACATCGTATCGCTTTGGTGTACCAACGTTAATTTTATTCTTAGCTGTAGGGATGTTATCTGGTTCTGAGGGATTAGGAGGTATACGTTTTGATGACCCTCAAATTGCTCAATTTATTGGCATTGTTTCATTAAACTTTATTCTTTTTTCTGGCGGGTTAGATACCAATTGGCATCAGGTTAAGCCTGTTTTGTGGCAAGGTATCACGCTTTCGACTGTAGGAGTTTTAATTACAGCAATATCGTTGGGTACATTTGTTTGGCTAATTACTGATTTTTCGTTAGTGGAAAGTTTGCTGTTGGGGTCTATTGTGTCATCAACTGATGCAGCTGCTGTATTTTCAATTTTGAGGTCAAAAAGTTTATCTCTTAAAAAGAATTTACGTCCTACTCTTGAGCTCGAAAGTGGAAGTAACGACCCTATGGCTTATGTTTTAACCATTGCTTTTTTAACCTTGGTTGTTCATCAAGATATGTCAGTTGTTTCTATTATTCCTCTGTTTTTACAGCAAACGGTTTTTGGTGCTATTCTGGGGTATGTTTTCGGACGAATAAGCAAACTTATTATCAATCGCATAAAATTAGATTTTGAAGGCTTATATCCAGTGTTAGTTATTGCCCTGATGTTTTTAACGTTTTCGGCAACTAATTTTGTTCGTGGAAATGGTTTCCTTGCAATATACATATGTGCCGTTTATTTAGGCAACCAAAACTTAATACACAAGCGAACTATCTTAAAAGTTTATGATGGATTGGCGTGGTTGATGCAAATTGTGCTTTTCTTAACATTAGGACTATTAGTTTTTCCAAGTCATATTTTACCTGTTGTTGGTATTGGATTGTTGGTATCAGTATTTTTAATAATCATAGCTCGTCCTTTAAGTGTTTTTCTTAGCTTGCTTCCTTTTAGAATGCCCATACGTAGCCGTTTTTATATTTCTTGGGTTGGCTTACGAGGTGCAGTGCCTATTGTGTTTGCTACATATCCATTACTGGCAGGTATTGATAAGGCAGATATGGTTTTTAATATTGTCTTTTTTGTATCGGTCTCTTCTGTGTTACTACAAGGGACTACATTGGGAATAGTCGCAAAATGGTTGGGGGTAGCTGACAAAAAAAAGGAAACCACATCATCTTCATCTGAGGTTTTCAAAGCAGAGTATCCAACTGCTTCGATGCAAGAAATTATTATTGCTCCCAATGCGTATGCTGTTAATAAAACAATTGCTGAATTGTCTTTTCCCAAAAGTGCGAATATAGCCATGATTCATCGTGATGGAAATTATTTAACACCTACTGGGTCAACAGTACTTGCTGCTAATGATATATTGGTCGTATTGTCGAATAATGAAGAAGGCTTGAGCAAAGCCCAAGCCTGTTTGTCAGCAACATCGGTATAAGGTCTTGTTATGCCCTAGTAAATTCTAACGCTTGCCCTTTGGTATCCTCGTTAAATTCTCCATTGCTATATACTACGTTCCCATTGATAATGGTGTAGGTTACCTTAGAGGAGAATTTTTTTCCTTCGTAGGGCGACCACCCACATTTGCTTAAAATAGTATCCGTGTTTACCTGCCAACTAGCATTGCGTTGCACAATAACAATGTCGGCATAATACCCTTTGCGAATATAGCCTCGTTTGTTTATTTGATAGAGTTTGGCTGGGTTATGACACATCTTTTCTACCACATTTTCGATGGTAGTTTTGCCATGCTTAGCTAATTCGAGCATACTTACTAGTGCGTGTTGTATTTGGGGCATGCCTGATGTAGCTGTAAGAGCATCTCCTTCTTTTTCGGATAATAAATGAGGGGCATGGTCAGTGCCAATGGTATCGATTTTTTGTGTATTAATAGCAGCCAGTAAAGCTTCTTTGTCTTGAGTAGATTTGATAGATGGGTTACATTTAATACGAGCACCTAAGGTATCATAATCGTTCTCGTCGAATAGCAGATAATGAGGACAAGCTTCAGCCGTTACATTTTTTTTATCTAAACTTACATTATCAAATAATGCCAATTCCTTGGCAGTGCTAAGATGCAAAATGTGTAAACGAGTACCATATTTTTTTGCCAATTCAATGGCAAGAGCTGTGCTTTTGTAACATGCCTCAGCTGAACGAATCTTTGCATGGTACTTCATTGGAATCGGATTTTCTCCATATTCAGCTTTATAAGTGGCAGCATTTGCTTTAACGGTTCCTTCATCTTCACTATGAATAGCTACTGGGATTTTTACATCTTCGAAGATACGATGCAATAATGAATCTTTATCTACTAGCATATTTCCAGTTGATGAACCCATAAATAATTTTATGCCACACACTTTGGATGGGTCAATCTTTTGTAATTCTTCGAAATTGGAATTAGTAGCACCTAAGTAAAAAGAGTAGTTTACCAATGATTTAGTAGATGCTAATTGGCATTTTTCTTCAAAGGCTTGTACGGTAATTGTTTGAGGATTAGTGTTTGGCATGTCCATAATAGATGTAACACCACCCGCCGCTGCAGCTTTACTCTCGGTAAGTAAATCTCCTTTGTGAGTAAGTCCAGGGTCTCTAAAATGCACATGACTATCAATCACTCCAGGCAATACCCAGCAGTCATCTGCATCAATTGTGTGGACTTTTTCAACTATACTTTTTGGAACTTCGTCTTTATAAATGGCATCAATTTTGCCATCTTTTATAAGAATAGATGCTTTGTAAATTTTTCCTTCGTTTACAATGCGACCGTTGCTGATAAGTAACATAATGTCAATATAAAATGTTCTATTTGTGGGTGATTATTTTTTTTGTGGAAATTTTCTAAAGAAGCTTTCCCACCGTAGTTGTAATACTCCGATTACAGCCTCTCTAAATATTTTACCATTCATTTTTGATGTTCCTAATTCGCGATTGATAAAAATGACAGATACTTCTTTGATATTGAATCCGCATTTAAAAGCAGTAAATTTCATTTCAATTTGAAAAGCATATCCAACAAATTTTATTTTATCCAATTCAATAGTTTCGAGCACAGCTCTTTTGTAACATTTAAAGCCTGCTGTAGTATCTGCAATGGCTAAGCCGGTAACAAAACGTACATATTTTGATGCAAAATACGACATCAATACACGGCTCATGGGCCAGTTTACTACATTTACTCCAGTTACGTATCGAGAACCTATCGCTACATCTGCACCTCCTTGAGAGCAGGCTTCGTACAGTCGTAATAAATCGTTAGGATTATGAGAGAAATCTGCATCCATTTCATATATATACTCGTAAGCAGAAGCCAAAGCCCAGTTAAATCCAGCAATATATGCTCTACCTAAACCATTTTTGGCTTTTCGCTCAAGTAAATGTAATTGAGTAGAGAACTCTACTTGTAACCGTTTTACAATATCTGCCGTACCATCAGGAGAGTTGTCATCAATGACTAAAATGTGAAACGATTTTGGTAAAGCAAAAACTGCACGAATAATATTCTCAATATTTTCTTTTTCGTTGTAGGTTGGGATAAGAACAAGGCTGTCCGACATGATAGTATTTACTGAATTTGAGTGGTTATTAATTTGTTCCCAAAGATACATAAAGGATTGTAAATAAATTGAGATTTTGTCTTCATTTTTTAATCTTTAACCTAAAATTGTGTACTTTTGCAAAAATTTTTCAGTGGATATTAAAGAATTTTCGCAATCACTCATCTCACATCGGGTTGTAAATGGCATAAATCAGTGGGTTGAGTCTTCACACAAAAACGTATGTATACAAGGTTTTTGTGGATCTTCGTGTGCTCTTTTTTTTGCATCTTCAATATTAGCCAAAACAAATACGGTATATATCCTAAATGATGCTGAGGAGGCTGCGTATTTTTATCACGACTTATTGCAATTATTATCCCCTGATGATGTGTATTATTTTCCTTCATCGTACAAAAAACGAGTGCGTGAAGGAGACCAAAAAGATGCTGCTAATCAAGTGTTGCGTACTGAAGCTTTAAACGATATTTCTCAAAAACAATCTTGGATACTTGTTACTTATCCTGAAGCTATTGCTGAAAGAGTAATTCCTCAACAAGATTTGTCAAAAGAGACGCTTCATTTGGCTGTGGGAGAAAAATTGGATAGCGATTTTGTTATTTCATTGCTTGTTGAATATGGTTTTGAACGCGTAGATTTTGTATATGAACCAGGGCAATTTGCTGTGCGTGGTAGTATTATAGATGTGTTTTCTTTTTCACATGATGTCCCTTTTAGAATTGATTTTTTTGGAGATACTATTGATACTATTCGTACCTTTGATATTGAAAGTCAATTGTCAATCGAAAAGAAAACGCATATCTCAATCGTATCAAATAGCGTAAATATAGAAGAAAATGCCTTAGTTCCTTTATTCAAATTTTTCACGAATAAGGTCGTCTATACTATAAAAAATACCCCATACGTAGTAGACTTAATTGATAAGATAAACCAAGAAAATGACGAAACCCGATTTATTTTATCTACAGAATGGATTGAACAATGGCAAGGGAATAAAGTAATTGAGTTTGGAAATTCACCTTTCTTTTCTTCTCCTCACATTATTACACTCAATCAGAATATTCAACCAATATTTCACAAAAATTTTGACTTACTTGCTGATAGTCTGACGGAGTATATAGCACAACAGTATCAAATCTATGTATTGAGTGATAATCCCAAACAAACAGAACGATTAAAAGATATTTTTGAAGATAAAAATTTTCCAATTACGTTTACACCCATCAATAAAACCATTCACGAAGGATTTGTAGATAATGATTTGAAGATTTGTGTTTTTACAGATCATCAAATTTTTGATAGATACCATAAATATTCTCTTAAATCGCAAAAAACAAAAGCGGGAAAATTGGTTTTATCGCTCAAAGAATTAATGCAGTTTCAAGTTGGCGATTATGTTGTTCATAGTGAGCATGGTGTGGGTAGGTTTGGTGGGCTTATTCGTACAGAAATTAATGGAAAAACACAAGAAGTTATCAAACTGTTGTATAAAGATGATGACATTATTTTTGTAAATATCCATTCATTGCATCGTATTTCCAAATACAAAAGCAAAGAAGGAGAGCCTCCAAAGATAAATAAATTAGGTACAACAGCTTGGGTTAATCTAAAAGAGAAAACAAAGAAAAAGGTAAAAGATATTGCTCGTGATCTTATTGCTTTGTATGCGAAACGCAAAAGCGAAAAGGGTTTTGCCTTTTCTCCTGATAGTTATTTGCAAAACGAGCTTGAAGCATCTTTTTTATACGAAGATACACCTGATCAGCTCAAGACGACTATTGCCTTGAAAAAAGACATGGAAAGCGACAAACCAATGGACAGGCTTATTTGTGGTGATGTAGGTTTTGGAAAAACAGAATTAGCGATTAGAGCTGCGGCTAAAGCAGTAGCCGATAGCAAACAAGTTGCCGTGTTGGTGCCCACTACTGTATTGGCATTTCAGCATTTTAATACCTTTAAAAAACGCTTAAAAAAGTTCCCGTGTACTGTTGAGTACATTAGTAGAGCCCGAAAAACATCAGATGTAAAATTAATTATTGAAAAAACAAAAACTGGTGCAGTCGATATTCTTATTGGAACTCATAAATTGTTGAGTAAAGAGTTAGAATTTAAAGATTTAGGATTGCTTATAATTGATGAAGAACAAAAGTTTGGTGTGTCGACAAAAGAAAAACTGCGTCAACTACGTTCCCATCTTGATACGCTTACTCTTACGGCAACCCCTATTCCTCGTACTTTACAATTTTCCTTGATGGGAGCTCGTGATTTGTCAGTGATTACAACTCCACCGCCCAATCGCTATCCTGTACAAACAGAGCTTATTCGTTTTGACGATGATATTATCCGCGAAGCCATTGAATTTGAGTTAGCACGCAACGGACAAGTATTTTTTGTGAACAATAGGGTATCCAATCTGCCTGAATTGGAAATGCAACTTAAACGCTTGGTTCCACATGCTCGTATAGCTGTAGGTCATGGACAGATGGATTCGGAGAAACTAGAAGGAGTTTTGTTAGATTTTATTCATCACGAATATGATATTTTATTAGCAACTACCATTATCGAATCTGGTATTGATATCCCAAATGTAAATACCATGTTTATTAATAATGCCCAGTATTTTGGGTTGAGTGATTTGCACCAATTACGAGGCAGGGTAGGTAGAACGAATAAAAAAGCGTTTTGTTACCTAATTTCACCTTCTTTAGCCATATTGCCTACAGATGCTCGCAGACGCTTGCAGGCAATTGAAACCTTGGCAGATTTAGGTAGTGGCATTCATATTGCCATGCAAGATTTGGATATTCGTGGAGCTGGAAATATTTTGGGAGCAGAACAGAGTGGTTTTATAACAGACTTAGGGTATGAAACATACCATCGCATATTAGATGAAGCAGTGAGTGAGTTAAAGCACGAAGAGTTTGCTGATGTGTTTGCAGAAGAAATAGAACATCACATGAATTATGTGGCTGATTGTATGTTTGAATCTGATCTTGAGTTGTTGTTTCCTTCGGATTATGTGCAGAATATATCTGAACGTATGGATTTGTATCGCCGATTAGATACGATAAACAACGAAGAAGATTTGCAACATTTTGAGAAAGAATTGATCGACCGTTTTGGTCCGTTGCCATTTGTCTCTATTGAATTGATACAAGTAGTGCGTTTACGTTGGTTGTGTGCTGCATTGGGTATTGAGAAAATTCAAATGAAGCATGGTAGATTGACTGCTTATTTTATCTCTAATCCATCTTCCCCCTATTATCAATCAGAAACTTTTGGTGCTATGTTGTTATTTGCTCAAACGCATCCACGCAATACTCAGTTTAGAGAAATAAACGGGAAACGCTCTCTGTTGCTGTCTGGTATAGATACGATACAAAAAGCATATACTATTTTTAAAGATATTCGAGAATAAAGTAAAGTCTATTGTTTCCTTTTTTACATTATCCCTTTTAAAAATAAACATAAATGTATCTTTACTCAAAATATTACCTTTATATTTGTAATAAAAAGTAAAATCCTTAAATTATGAGTAGTAATAAATCAATTATTTCAGTAAGTATTGTTGCTGTAAGCATTATTTTATCCGTGTTTATTTTATCCAACGCGTTTGTTAATCGCAATAAAACAGATAATACAATATCTGTAACGGGTTTATCTGAACGTAGTTTTGAATCAGACTTAATCGTTTGGCGAAGTAACTATTCCGTGAAAAATTCTCGTTTAACGGATGCTTATGCAGGGTTGAAAAATCAAACAGCTAAAATAGCTGATTTTTTATCCAAAAAAGGAATTGAAAGTAAGGATATTACTTTTTCAGCGGTTGATATTACTAAAGATTATCAATATATATACAATCAAAATGGCACATCACAATCTATTTTTGATGGTTATACTCTTACACAAACAGTAAGTATTTCTTCTACTCAGGTTACAAAAATTGAAACTATTTCTCGCGAAATTACCGAATTAATCAATCAAGGGATTGAAATTAACTCAATGCCTCCTCAATATTATTATACAAAATTGGCCGATTTAAAAATTGCTATGTTGGCTGAAGCAACAGAAGATGGAAAACTTCGTGCTACAACTATTGCTGAGAATGGTGGTGCTCGTTTGGGTAATTTAAAGAATTCTACTATGGGCGTATTTCAAATTGTGGCATTAAATTCCTCAGAGGAATATAGCTGGGGCGGATCGTTTAATACCTCATCAAAATATAAAACAGCCACTGTTACGGTTAGGTTGCAATACAATATTAAATAAAACACTTTTACAAACAAAGATAACTAAACGAAGATAATTGTTTGTTTAGTTATCATTTGGGCTTAATTCTTCTGGATTTACAGGCTGAAAAGTTTCATCTGTAAGCGTATCATTAATCAATGAGTCTGTGCTAAGAAATAATGAGTCTGGTTGTACAAATGATTGGCAATTATAAGGCTTGTTAATTTTAACTTTTGGCTTTGTAGGGAACTTGCCTTGATAGTGTTTAAAATTGGGATCTTTTAATACTTTTTCCATAAACAAAGCAAACACTGGCAGAGCTGTGCGACTTCCTTCTCCATAATTTCCAGTACGGAAATGAATACTCCTATGTTCGCCACCTACCCATGCACCTCCAATCAAATTTTGCGTTACACCTACAAACCACGCATCTGAATAGTTAGATGAAGTGCCAGTTTTTCCACCAAAATCAGTGTTATAGTGAAATAAATCCCACTCCCATAGGGCTTGTGTCGTTCCTCCTCTTTCTGTCATACCACCTTTTAGCATTTCTGTCATCAAAAAAGCTGTTTTGTAGGGGATAACCTGTTTTTGTGTACGATTAGCTTGGTAAATTACTCTTCCATGGCGGTCTTCTATGCGTGTTACTAAAATGGGTTCGTGGTATTTCCCTTCATTAATAACTGTGGCATATGCATTTACAAGTTCAAGTAGAGATACATCTGATGAACCTAATGAGGTAGATGGCATATTTTCTAAAGGGGTTTTTATTCCCATTAGATGTGCGTATTTAATCACTTCTGGAATGCCAATTTTCTGAGCTAGTTGTACGGCTATAGTATTGATTGAACGAGCAAACGCATTTTTCAAAGTCATGTTGTATCCAGTATACCTAACTTCTGCATTGCGAGGAATCCATGTTTTGGGTTCTCCATTTTCTACATAATTCCAAATGGTTTGCTGATCGGTTAATTTGTCACAAGGAGTGTAGCCATTCATCATAGCAGCGGTATAAACAAATAATTTAAACGTTGATCCTGGTTGTCGTTTTGATTGTCCTACTTTATCGTATTGCCAAAATGGGAAGTTGATGTCTCCAACCCATGCTTTAACTTCACCACTAGTGGGCTCCATAGCCATAAAACTACAATGCATAAATTTACTCATATAGCGTATTGAATCCATAACACTAAATAATGTGTCTTTTTCTCCATACGTATAGTCGAATACTTTTGTTTTCTTCTTTAGGTTTAAATATACATCGATGGAGTCTTTATTCCCCTTATACTTTTTATGCAGATTGCTGTATGTAGTTGTTTTACGTGCAATCTTTTCTACAAAGTCTGGTATTTCTACTCTATTTTCATCTTGCCAAGGGTTTTCGTTGCCCCAATGGCTATTAAAACGCCGTTGCACTGTTCGCATTTGCTTTTGAACGGATTCTTCTGCATATTGTTGCAGACGCGAATCAATGGTAACATATATTTTTAAGCCATTTGCATAGATGTCATAGCCCGTTTGTTTTTCCCACGGTTCTAAATATTTAGATAAAAAAGCTCTAAAATGCAAGGCTTTCCCATCGTATGATTGTTCTACGCTATAATCAAGTTTCATAGGAATAGCCTTTAATGAATCTGCTTCTATTTGTGTAAGAATACCTTGCGAAACAAGATTTTGTAATACCACATTTCTCCTTTCAGTTGAATTTTTAGGATTTAATCGAGGATTATAGGTTGTAGTTGCTTTTAATAATCCAACTAAAGTAGCTGATTGTTCGTAATTGAGTTTGTCTGGAGTCGTTTTAAAATACGTTTTTGCAGCCGTATGGATTCCAAAAGCATTACTTCCAAAATCAACCGTATTAAAATACATTGTTAGTATCTCTTCTTTCGAATAAAAAATTTCTATTTTAACCGCAGTGATCCATTCTTTGGCTTTCATTATCAGTAATTTAACAAATGGAATATAACCGAATAATCCTTTTGAATATTGATTACGCGTTTTATACATGTTTTTTACTAGTTGTTGTGTAATGGTACTAGCTCCTCGTGCGTTTCCTTTTGTCATATCTTTTATAGCAGCCATTACTCCCTGAAAATCAATGCCAAAATGCTCATAAAAGCGTTCATCTTCCGTAGCAATAAGCGTTTTTATAAGAATAGGAGAAATTTCATTATAGGTAACGGGAATACGATTTTCGGTAAAATATTTGCCGATTACTTTTTTGTCAGCAGAAATAATTTCTGAAGCAATGTTTTGGTCTGGGTGGCTTATGCTATACAAACTTGGAGAAGACCCAAACAACCACAAAAAATTGATATCAATTAATAAGAGTAATAATAGAAAAAGACCGAAAGATGTTGCTGTTGCATTGGCTAATTTTTTATACCAAACTAGATTTTTAAAACGATGATAACGATACTTACGCCATTCAACCAATTGTTTAATAAATTGTTTAATAAATTGTTTAATCCATTTTCCCCAAGTACGAAATTTTGTTGTAAAAAATTCTTTCATAGTATATAAAAAAGCACTATTGGTTTCAATATGAATATAGGTGTTAAGTAGGAAAACTTACTTCATATTGTGGCGTCAAAGTTATTTAAAAGAATGTTTCTGTCAAAATTTTATTGCCGATATATTTGTCTTGTTCTTAAATATGTAAAACAAGTATTCAGAAGAATTGAGGGGGTTGTAGTAATTGTTTGATAGTTAATGTTTTCTGGTTTGTAGAAATAAAAAAGTTAGCATTACGCTAACAAAAAAAAACCGTACCGCTATTTACGAGTCAAACTTCGATATCTAAAGTTTTGAGTGCTCAATTTCCTTTGTAATCTGCCTACTTGTTTCCAATAGCAGCACGCCATTAGAAATTGAAAATAGTCTCAGTATGTAAAAGAGTGTTAAGTTTCACCAAATGCGATACGGTACTTCAAAGATACACTCTTTTTGTTTATTATCCAAATTTTTCACACAAAACTATGCTTGTATGTTGTAAAATATAGTAACCAATGTGTCTGAAGATATAATTCAAAGAGACCAATAACACATGAATGAGTAAATGTTGAAAAATATTCTGTTTGATTAAAAACAACTTTTTTTGACCCATATGCAACACAAATCCTTAAAAATAAACTCATTTTCAAGGATTAAAATGTATCTTTGTGTCGAAATTTTAAGAATATATAAACAACATGTAATTTTTAGTATGATGAATGTAATTACAAAAACTATCACACTCGGTGATGGAAGAACAATTAGCATTGAAACCGGAAAATTGGCAAAGCAAGCCGATGGTTCAGTGATGGTACGCATGGGTAATACCATGTTATTGGCAACAGTTTGTGCTGCCGCAAATGCAGTTCCTGGAACTGATTTTATGCCCCTTTCTGTTGATTATAAAGAAAAGTTTGCTGCAAACGGTCGTTTCCCTGGCGGTTTTACACGTCGTGAAGGTCGTGCCTCTGATTATGAAATACTTGTTTCCCGATTGGTTGACAGGGCTTTACGTCCATTATTTCCAGATGATTTTCATGCAGAAACGTTTGTTAATGTAACCCTTTTTTCTGCTGATGGAGAAGATATGCCTGATGCACTTGCTGGTTTAGCCGCTTCGGCTGCCTTAGCAGTATCTGATATTCCTTTTAATGGACCCATTTCTGAAGTTCGTGTAGCTCGTATTGATGGTCAGTTTGTAGTAAATCCTACATTTTCTGCATTGAAAAATGCCGATATGGATATTATGGTTGCCGCTACTATGGATAATATCATGATGGTAGAAGGTGAAATGAAAGAAGTATCTGAAGATGATTTATTGCAAGCAATGAAAGTTGCTCACGAAGCAATTAAAGTTCATTGTCAAGTACAACTTGACTTGATGGAAGCTGCTGGAAAAACACAAAAACGTGTGTATAACCACGAAGATAATGATGAAGAATTGAAAAAAGATATTTGGGCAAAAACCTATGATGCAGTGTATGCAGTAGCTAGTGCATGTAATCCAGATAAACATTCTCGTATTGCTAATTTTGAAGCAGTAAAGGAAACGTATATAGCTAGTTTAACTCCAGAAGTAGCCGCTGAAAAGAAAGGCTTGATAAGCAAATATTACCATGATGTAGAAAAAGAAGCTATGCGTCGTGCTATTCTTGATGAGGGTAAGCGTTTGGACGGAAGAAAAACAACAGAAATTCGTTCTATTTGGTCAGAAATAGACTATTTACCAGGAGCTCATGGTTCAGCAATTTTTACTCGTGGCGAAACTCAATCACTTACAACAGTAACTCTTGGGACAAAACAAGATGAAAAATTAATTGACGAAGCCTTAACTCAAGGCAAAGAACGTTTTCTATTGCATTATAACTTCCCTCCATTCTCTACTGGTGAAGCAAGAGCATCTCGTGGTACAGGAAGACGTGAAATTGGTCATGGAAATCTAGCTTTAAGAGCATTAAAAGGCATGATTCCAGATAATTATCCATATGTAGTACGTGTAGTATCAGAAATCTTAGAATCAAACGGTTCTTCGTCTATGGCTACAGTATGTGCAGGTTCGTTGGCATTGATGGATGCAGGTGTGCAAATTAAAAAACCAGTATCTGGTATTGCTATGGGATTGATTTCTGAAAATAAAGGAAAAAACTTTGCTGTTCTTTCTGATATTTTAGGAGATGAAGATCATTTGGGCGATATGGACTTTAAAGTAGCTGGTACACGTGATGGTATTACTGCAACACAAATGGACATTAAAGTGGATGGCTTGTCGTACGAAATTTTAGAGAAAGCCCTTTCGCAAGCCAAAGAAGGCAGAATGCACATCTTAAATAAAATTGAAGAAACTATTGCTACTCCACGTCCTGACTTTAAGGCAAATGCTCCTCGTATTGTAACATTACAAGTACCTAAAGATATGATTGGTGCAATTATAGGACCTGGTGGAAAAATAATTCAAGCAATTCAATTAGAATCTGGAGCTTCAGTATCTGTCGAAGAAAAGGAAAATGTTGGTGTTGTAGAAATTGCAGCTAATAATAAACAAGCAATTGATATCGCTTTAGCTAAAGTAAAGGGTATAGTTGCAGTTCCAGAGGTAGGTGAAGTGTACAAAGCAAAGGTAAAATCTATTATGCCTTATGGTGCATTTGTTGAATTTATGCCTGGCAAAGAAGGTTTGCTTCATATTTCTGAAATTAGTTGGGAGCGTATCGAAGATATGCAGTTAACTGGAATAAAAGAAAATGATGAGATTGAGGTTAAATTACTTGAAGTAGATAAAAAAACAGGTAAATTTAAATTATCGCATAAAGTATTGACACAAAGACCTCCTCGAAAAGAATAGTATATTGTTCAATCAAAATCAAAGCACCGCTTCTTTTCAGGATGTGGTGCTTTTTTAAATTTAAGCTATAATAATATGAAAGCTGTTGACTATTTTCATAAAAAACCAGCATTGCTAAATTGTGCACAAGCTATATTAACTGCATGGCAAAAAGAGTATGACATTGCAGAGAATACAATCCTAGAATTTAAACAATATGGAGGCGGACGTGCTCCTGAGGGTGCTTGTGGGGCATTGTATGCTGCTGAGTATTTAATGAAAAAACATCATCAACAATCAATTTACAAGGAGTTTTCAGTATATGCAGGCTCTATTGCATGCAAAGAGATTAGAAAAAATGGAGTAGTGAGTTGCCAAAAATGTGTAGAAATTGCAGATGAATTGTTGCAAAATGCCCGTGCCAAAAAAGAATAAACAGCACTCTCAACTTTTGCAGTAACGATTACACTAGTTTTTTGCTAATGTATTTCTTCTCGCGTTAATATATTGTTTTAAAAAGAGCACACTGCCTATTAAGCTCATGATACTTGCTACTAAAATAGCATAAAAAAATGAATCTGAAAAATCAAACAGAATGCCACCAACCGCAGGTCCAGCTATACCAGCAATGGCATATCCTAGCAAAACATAAGGGTATATCAACCCAAGTTTTTGAACACCATATAGTTGAGCTGCTTCTTTGGCAAATAGTACAAAATTACCTCCAAATCCAAAACCTATTAAAAATGACAGTATCAGATAGGTGTGGTCTGATAAAGAAAAAAGATTGAGGGATAAAATAGCCAATGATTGTATGAGCAATGCTAAAAAAATACTAAGACTTGCCCCGATATAATCACTTAAGAATCCCCAAATAAGATGCCCCAAGAAGTTGGATGCTGCAAATACGGATACACCAAGTATTAGTATGTGGTTGTTGATGTTGCTTTGTTCGCCAATAATTTTTAAACTCCCAATAATAAGCAGACCAGCAAATGTTCCTAAAAAAATACCGCTAAATAGTTTGAGGAAAATCGTTGATGATATACATTCTTTTATTCGGATAGCAACCACTCCCGACTTAGATAAATCACTATTTGGAGTAATTAGATTCGAAAATAGAATAACGGTTAAGCCGTATACAATACCAATAAATTGCACTACCTCTAGCACATCTTTCCCTGCTATCAACATTTTTTCGGCAATAGCAGAGATAAATACAGCCCCCAATCCAAAACCAGCTGCGGCTACGCCTGTAATTAAGCCCTTTTTTTCAGGAAACCATTGAACAGGGATGGTTAGAGAAACCCAGTATCCAAAACCTGTTGCAATTCCTGCGGTGATCCCTAGCCCAAGATAAGTAAGGAAAAAATGACCATTGGCATGAGCGGCTAATAGGTATCCGCTCAAAAAAAGAACTCCAGAAATATATCCCAAATACCGTGGGTGTAGTTTACGAGCCAATTGCCCAACAAAAATCATAGTGATAGGAAATATGGCAATTATGGTGCCGAAGATAATTTGTGATTGAGCTGCCGAGAAATGATACACAGACATTAATTCGGATGCAATTACACTCCATGCATATACCTCCCTAAACAAAGCATGATGATAAATGCGGCAAATACGGTTAAAAATCTTCTCATAAATTTATGGATTGCAATAGTGTATTAACTGAAGATATTATATCTGGTAAGGATTGATTATAGTTTGGCTAAAAAAATATACATTTTATGCTGACGTATTCACATATAAAGAAAGAAGCAAGCCGTATGGCTTACTTCTTTCTGATAAATACTTGAATTGGGTTTCCATGAAAATTCCAATTAGCTCTGATTTTATTTTATAAAAAACGTTTGTAAGGGTCTTTTACGTATTGCGGTAAATTTGCAAAAAAGATAAACGTAGGTGTTTTTGCTTCACGTATTTGTGTTACATATTTAATTTTTACATATTTACCTTTAAGAGCTGGCGGTGGATAATTTTCGATTAGAGGTAAGAAAAAATCATTGAGCACACTGGTTGAAATATGCTGTGTTTTATTCTCATATACTTCGGTAGCTGTTTCAAGCACTTTAAAAATCCGTTGTTTGGTAAGGGCTGATGCAAAAATAATAGGGAAATCCACAAAAGGGGCAAATCTATCCCGAATGGTTTGTTCAAATTCTTTGCTCGTATTCGTTTTCTTGTTTTCAACTAAATCCCATTTGTTGACACATACAACCAAGCTTTTGCGGTTTTTTTGTATGATGGAGAATATATTTAAGTCCTGACTTTCTACGCCTCTAGAAGCATCAATCATTAACACGCATACATCTGAGTTTTCGATGGCTTTAATAGAGCGAATAACCGAATAATATTCCAAATCTTCGTGAACTTTTCCTTTTTTTCGTATGCCAGCAGTATCTACTAAATAAAAATCTTTTCCAAACTTGTTGTATCTCGAGTATATCGAATCGCGTGTAGTGCCTGCAATATCCGTTACAATTGTTCTTTCTTCGCCAATAAAAGCATTGATAATCGACGATTTTCCTGCATTGGGGCGTCCTACTATGGCAATACGAGGCAATTCTTCGTCATATACAGGGGCATCTTCTTTTTTTGGCAATAAAGGCAAAATAACATCCAGTAAATCGCCCGATCCAAAACCACTGATAGCAGAGATACAAAGAGGTTCTCCAATACCTAGCTTGTAGAAATCAGCAGCCATATATTGTAATTCATTATTGTCTGTTTTGTTAACAGCTAAAACAATTGGTTTTTTGCATTTACGGAGCAATTGTGCTACTTCCATATCAAGGTCTGTAACTCCATTCTGTCCATCTACTACAAACAACAACACATCTGCTTCGGCAATAGCAATATCAACTTGTTTTTTAATTTCTTCTTCAAACGTGTCTTCCGATTTAAATGTCCATCCTCCTGTATCGATTACAGAAAATTCGCGTCCTCCCCATTCTGATTTTCCGTACTGGCGGTCGCGCGTAGTGCCCGCAACCTCATTTACGATAGCTTGACGGCTTTCTGTTAAACGATTGAATAAAGTTGATTTTCCTACATTTGGTCGCCCAATAATGGCTACTATACTTCCCATTTTATTTTTATAAATTAATAATGTTGCTGACTAAGAATTGAGGTAATAACCAAAATCTTTTAGCTGTTTATCTTTGTTTCGCCAGTCTTTTTCTACTTTAACAAAGAATTCAATAAATACTTTTTTGTCAAAAAACTTTTCAATATCTAAACGAGCCTCTGTGCCCATTTTTTTTATCGACTTTCCTCCATGCCCAATAATTATGCCTTTTTGCGAATCTCTTTCTACGTATATCAAAGCACTGATGTCGATTTGTTTTGTGGTTTCTTTAAATTTCTCAATTACAACTTCTACCGAATAAGGTATTTCTTTGTCGTAATTGGTTAAGATTTTTTCGCGTATAATTTCGGTTACAAAAAACCGTGCAGGTCGGTCGGTTAAGGCATCTTTTTCAAAATACGGAGGTGACTCTGGCAATAAATCTTTAATTTGTTTTAGCACGTAATCCACATTAAATTTTTCCGTTGCCGAGATGGGGATTATGTGTGCTTTGGGTAATGTGTTTTGCCACAAAGCAACCAGTTCTTCTAGTTTTTCTTGGTTTGGCAACAAGTCTATCTTATTAATAATAACAAAGATTGGCACATCTACACCTTTAATTTTGTTGAGAAAATCCACGTTTTTATCGTGCATTTCTACTGTGTCGGTAACGTACAAAAGTACATCAGCGTCAATCAAAGCCGATTGGGAGAAAGCCAACATAGATTCTTGTAGTCGATAGTTTGGTTTTAACACGCCAGGTGTATCAGAATATACAATCTGAAAGTCATCTCCATTTACAATACCCATAATGCGATGACGCGTAGTTTGTGATTTCGATGTTATAATCGAAATCTTTTCACCGACTAAGGCATTCATAAGGGTTGATTTCCCAACGTTGGGGTTACCTACAATATTTACAAAACCTGCTTTATGCATAAAAGTTGAAATTATGACTGCAAAGATACGCTTTTTTCTTCGGAAACCGATAAATTCCTTGTATGTTGTATAACAATTATGTATTTTTGTGGGCTATTTTGTGTTCGTTCGCAAAGTAAAAAAACGCAAGTATAAATCACAATAAATCAGAAAAATGAGTGCTGTATCTCCACGATTAGCAAGTTTGTCCGAATCGGAAACGCTAGCCATGTCTCAAAAAAGCAATGAATTAAAAGCCAAAGGGTTTGATGTAATTAATTTAAGTGTAGGAGAGCCCGATTTTCCAACGCCTACACATATCAAAGACGCTGCTAAAAAGGCAGTAGATAACAATTTCTCGTTTTATTCGCCAGTGCCTGGATACCCAGCTTTGCGAAATGCTATTGTAGAAAAATTAAAAAAGGAAAATGGGTTACAGTATACGGCAGATCAAATTGTGTGCTCCAATGGAGCCAAACAATCTGTTTGTAATGTATTGTTGAGTATTATTGGTAAGGGAGATGAGGTAATTGTGCCAGCTCCTTACTGGGTAAGTTATGTAGAGATGGTAAAATTGGCAGAAGGCACAAACGTGATTGTTTCTGCTGGAATTGAACAAGACTTTAAAATTACTCCAGATCAATTAGAGGCGGCTATAACACCCAAAACCAAAGCCTTGATATTGTGTTCTCCATCTAATCCTACAGGCAGTGTGTATTCTAAAGCAGAATTAGGTGCTTTGGCTGAGGTTATAGCACGATATCCTTCAATAATTGTGTTGTCAGACGAGATTTATGAGCATATCAACTATGTTGGCAAACACGAAAGCATAGCCCAATTTGATGCAATACGCGATAGGGTTGTTATTATTAACGGAGTATCTAAAGGGTATGCTATGACTGGCTGGCGTATTGGTTGGATAGCAGCACCTAAATGGATAGCAGCAGCATGCAATAAACTGCAAGGACAATATACTTCTGGACCTTGTTCGGTAGCCCAAAAAGCTGCAGAAGAAGCATATATTGGTAATCAAGAATGCGTAGCAGATATGCGTAAAGCTTTTGAACGTAGAAAAAACTTAGTATTCTCTTTAGCAAAAGAAATAGAAGGCTTACAAGTAAACAACCCAGAAGGGGCATTTTATGTTTTTCCTAAATGCGATTACTATTTTGGCAAAAAAACACCCAAGGGAAATGTGATTGCTGATGCGGGAGATTTAGCGATGTATTTATTGGAAGAGGCTCACGTTGCCTGTGTGGGTGGTGCCGCTTTTGGAGCTCCAGACTGTATTCGTTTTTCGTATGCAACGTCGGATGAAAATTTAGTAAAAGCTTTTGATCGTATCAAAATAGCCTTAGCTGAGTTAGTGTAATATTACCGTTAGCATTCAGGGGAAGAAAACCCAGCAACAGCATTGAAACATTAACAATGAACAGATAAATAAAATGATTAATAAGCAATAAAAAAGGAGGAAACAAAGTGAAACACAAACGATTAAAATTAAGTGCCCTACTCTTTTTAGGACTTGGACTGACAGGACTACAGGCACAAGAAAGCGTTAACGCCACAGGCGGAAATGCTTCTGGTAGCGGAGGCTCGGCGAGCTACTCCGTAGGACAAGTTGTTTACACCACCAACACAGGAACAAACGGTTCGGTATCGGAAGGCGTGCAGCAACCATTCGAAATTTCAGTAGTAACAGGATTGGAAGAAGCCAAAGGCATTAATCTTTCGGTTTCTGCCTATCCAAATCCTACTACTGATTATCTTACATTGGAAGTGAAAGACGTTGAACTTTTAAACTTGCACTTTCAAATGTACGACATGAACGGAAAACTTTTACAAAACGAAAAAATCACCGGCAACCAAACAAGTATTGTTATGAGCAATCTTGTTGTTGCCACCTATTTTGTAAAAATTATTCAAGGTAACAAAGAGATAAAAACATTTAAAATTATTAAAAATTAGATGATGTT
>JAAYPI010000166.1 GCA_012519885.1 Bacteroidales bacterium | reverse complement strand
GGCGCGTCTGCCGTTCCGCCACTCTCGCATGGTGAGCCATCCAGGATTCGAACCTGGGACACCCTGATTAAAAGTCAGGTGCTCTGCCAACTGAGCTAATGGCCCGCTAAATTAAAGGGAGCAAAGTGGCATGTTTACACGTATTAGCCCATGTTATACTTGTGTTGCACCTATACTAATATTTTACTAAACCACTTTCCTTTTGTTATACTGCATAGTTATTATAAAGTGGTTTATTCGTATTGTCAAGGTGTCTATGCAGTTCTGCTACACCAAACAGAGAATACATCCTCTGCTTTATTATCTCTTTCAAATTTATGATATACTTTGCTATTTCTAACATCAATTTCTAAAGGAGTTAAACCATTGGTAATAAAAAATTCCATTACTGGAAATCTGTAAATTTATAGGATAGCATTACACCAAAATAATTTTCACTAACCTGTAAATCCCCGCCGCCTTCAATATCAAGGCTAAAAGCCCCAATTCCATATTTTTTATTGAACATTTTGTCTAACTGGTATGAAATGTAATCGTATCTTAGGCCATACTTGGTAGGAATTAGGTTGTTATGCGTAAATACATAAAAAGATACAGTACCCTCTTTAAAAACATTGTTCACATACCTAAAATCGTTAAATGCCATTGTAATAAATGTTTTATCTTCTGCATTAATACCAGGCACAAAAGCAAAAGGAAATATTTGCTTATAAAGCAAGGTATAGGGTTCAAAATTATTAGGTAAAGCTTGGTTTAGAAAATCACTATCGGTATTTACCAAAGCCCTAACTATGTTATTGTTGGTTAAAATTCTCTCAGCAATATTATTTTTATAATTTGTTATAGGGTTCTGCATTTTAAAACATTCCCCTTAATAATATTTCTTTTTCAACCACTTCAGAAGTTTTAGTATCTTCAGCAATTAATTTAATGGTATATGGATAACTATTAGCTGTAATTTCACAACTAGTATCGTCTATAATATTTAGGGTAGCTACACTTGAATCATTGCCTTGGTATTCAATGCTAAAGGCAAATATAGCAGTATCGTCTATTTCACCATTGATATATTTTATGGCTTGGTAAATTTCTGTATCAAGATAATATATTTCTTCGCTTCCTTCAAAGGAATAAGTAGTTTCAGTATCACCATTATCATTACCGTTATTATCTTTTTGTATTTCTTTCCAGGGTACTAATTTATCTTCTTCAAATTCTTCCTCAATATTTAATTGTTGGAAACTGCATTTTAAGCGAATTATACCAGCTTCAGTATAATCCATACTATCAATGCGGTATATCCTATTCCATTTGGTGAACTCATCATTTAACTTTAATTTCCTTGTTATTTCATTGTTTTGAGTAGTTAATATAATATTCTCCTTGGGTTCAGTAAGGTAAATGTTTATCTTCGTTCCCATATTTTCAGATTCAGCTATTACAGGCACACCAATAATTTTATCTTCAATTTCCATAGGAATAATATGGTTAAATACACGCATAACACCCTTATATTTCCCATAACTCTTTTTATTTACCGGAAAAATTATTAGCCAATATAAACCATTATATTCTATAAAGTCCCCTTGTTTAATTTCAAATAAAGTTGTTATATTTTTATCATCTTGATATTTACTTCCTATTTTGCCCGCATTGGTAGTTATAGCTTTTAAAATTTCTCCTTCTTTATTATCTTCGCTATTACCAATATTATTTACTATTACTTCTTCTCCAATTTGGGATATTAGATATTTGTAATCTGTATCATCATTAAGGTTGAAGAAATTATACATTGCCGGCATCCCCCTTGAAAAGCATAAAGAAATTACTTTCTTGGTTATCTTCGGCAATACTCATTTGGCGAATTTTTCTTTGTAGCTGTTCTATTCTATTCTGGATATTTTCACTAAATT
>JAAYPI010000165.1 GCA_012519885.1 Bacteroidales bacterium | reverse complement strand
CGCTTTATGGGGTAAGGGGATTTTGTGTCTGCGATGTTTCTGTTGTACAAGGAATATGTACAATAAAATGAATTTTGTCGTTTTGCAAGCAAAATCCCACTAAACCCTATAGGTTGCGGATTTGAGGGAGAAATAGAATATTTATTGGCAATGGAAGCATAAATTTCCTGTTGCTGGAATTTATTATCAATATACATTAAGGTAGTATCAGGATTAAGATAGTGCATCCAATCATTAGCATATTTTATATTTACCAATAGATCGTAAGCTGTGATTAGTCGTTTTTGAAAGCTACTTTGCAGAAAGAAGTTTCTGTCCCACTGTCTTTGAGAACGTTTCCAAATATTGTTTACAATAGCACCAGGAATTCCTTTCTCCGAGTCATAGAAATATGCCTTGGCTTGCCATTTCCCTTGAATTAAGTATCCATGTAAGCTTTCTTCAATGCGTAAAGCTTGAATATCTCCATTTTGACGGATAGCTGTTGTATCCCATGCTACAATTCCATTCTGAAATACTTTCTTGTATCTGAATGGATATTTTCCTGTTGCGTTAGTAAATTCAATATTAAAAGAGGAACTTATTTTTTTGTTGATTTTTTGTTCCCATAGTATAGATGGATTTACTAATCCAAAAGAGCCTGTACGATAAGTCCCCACTAAAGTTGTATTTTCCCCCTTAAGGAAATGAGGTATTCGAGTTTTTATATACAAAGTTCCTGCCGAACCAAAATCTTTAGCAGATTGAAAAATTTCGCTCTTTTGTCCATTATATAAGGATATCTCCTCAATATTATCAAGAGAAAATTTTCCCAAATCTATTTGTCCGTTTTGAGCATTTCCTAATTGAATCCCATCATAAAAGACTCCCATATGGTTTGTTCCCATACTTCGGATATCTACTGTTTTAAGCCCTCCAACTCCTCCGTAATCTTTTATTTGAATTCCTGAAAAATATCGGATAGCGTCCGCTACAGAAAAACTATTTAAAGCTTCTAATTCTTTCCCACTTAGTTTTTGTGAGGGAATTACTTCTTTATAGCTATTCCCAATAACTTCAACTGTTTTTAAATATTGAATACTATCCAGTTTACTTTGTGTAAACCCAGTTTGAGTAACCCATGACAATATAATAGTATATAATATATATATTGAACCACAATTTACTTTTTGGTTATAATCCTTAATTAAGTATATATATATATTAATTTTATGATTTGTCCTTTGAAAAAAGAGATTGAGAAAACAAAGCAGTTTCATATAATTATTATTAATAATTTAAAATTGCTTTCAAGTAGAAAGTTGAAAAACATTCTATGGAATGATGCATAAAGAATATGCATCATGTTGAAAAAAGAAAAATTTAAAGATATTGCTCCATTTTGTTTTTCAACTTTTTCCTCGAAAGTTAAAATGATTAAGCAAAGGCAGGTCTTCTGACTTACTCCCGTTATCGAACGCCTTCCCGTAGTACCCAAAAGGCAACAGTGGCAAAAGATGTGTTCTAAACGTTATATAGAGCTTACAGCAGCGGGACTGTTCAGGATTTACACCTGATTCCCTTTTAATCGTTCTATGTGGTTAACATACAACGAACCATTGCGAGGACAAAGATACTATTGTTTTTTTTAGTGAACAACAATTCTATTGAAAATTATACATAACTTAACATACTAAGTGCTTGCTTTTTTTGAAATCTATTTGTTATATCGATGAGTGTTCCATTGCGAACAGCATAAAAACGTTGGTTTGTAGTACGATCGTTTAGTCCTCCTAAATGGTCTATATAGGGTCCGATTTTAATATAATCAAAAGCAAGGATGTTACAATACTCAGGAATTTTTACGCTTCCTGAGTACCATGCAGTTTGTATATTACTGTGTTGTTTTACGTATAGGGCAAGTCTTTCTACTTCTTTTGGATTGGCGTCTCCACCCATAAAACAGATACAAGTAATGGCGTTTTGATACGTATGGAGTAGGTGGTCAAGCACACTTTCGTTTAAATATTCCCCACTATTTTGTTGTAGGATAGGGCTATGGCATCCCTTGCACCGATGAGGACATTGACTAATATGAATAGCCAATGTAACTTCATCAGGTACTTCTTGAAAAACAATGTTATAATTGAGATATCGTAGCATAATGGCGTTTATTTGCTTCTAATTGTCTGCTTTGCGAAAAATTACTTACTCGTTTCATGTATCCAATAATGCGTGTTAGGTAATCAATATCATGACTGTTGCATTTTGGACAAGTTTTTAGGTTGTTTTTGTCAATATGCCCACATACATTGCACACTGTATTTGGAATATTGAAGGTAAAATAATTACATCCTTCTTGAATGGCTACACGAAGCAAATGCTGGTATTGAATTTTACTTAGGTGTTCTTCTAAATTCATATG
>JAAYPI010000164.1 GCA_012519885.1 Bacteroidales bacterium | reverse complement strand
CTTCTTGTTTAATTATATTCTGAACGGTTTCAAGAAATTTAGCTGGATGAGCTGTTTCCAAGAAAACTCCAATTTCATTTTCTTTTATCTGTTCTGTAAGAGCACGGTATGCACAAGCTCCATGAGGATCAAGCAAATAATCGTTTTGCTGATAGCATTTTTTTAACGTATCGGCTATTTCTTCATCTGTATAACTTGATCCACTAATGTCAGCACAAATAGCTTCGTGTGAGTTCTTATACAAGTCAAGGATACGTGCAAAGTTACTTGGGTCGCCTACATCCATTGCATTGGCTATGGTGGCTACCGATGGTTTTGGGGTGTACACACCCGTTTGTAAATACTGTAAGAATATATCGTTACGATTGTTAGCTGCAATAAAACGCTTGATAGGCAATCCCATTTTTTTTGCAAACAAACCTGCTGTAATATTACCAAAATTACCGCTTGGTACACATACAACCATGTTTTGTTCTTTCCCAATCTTTTTCAACTGAGCATATGCATAAAAGTAATAAAATGCCTGTGGCAAAAAGCGTGCTACGTTTATCGAGTTTGCTGATGTAAGTTTTAATGCTTCATTGAGTTCTTTGTCCATAAAAGCATTCTTAACCAATGCTTGGCAGTCGTCAAATGTTCCGTCTACTTCTATGGCTGTAATATTTTGTCCTAATGTAGTAAACTGACATTCTTGAATAGGGCTAACCAATCCTTTAGGATACAGCACATATACATGAATACCTTTAACACCGAGAAATCCATTAGCTACAGCACTGCCTGTGTCGCCAGAAGTGGCAACCAATACTTTTACATTTTTTTCTCCTTCTTTTTCAATAAAATAGCCAAGCAAACGCGACATAAAACGTGCACCTACATCTTTAAAAGCCAAGGTGGGTCCGTGGTATAATTCTAAACTGTAAATAGTTTCGGTAACAGGAACCAGAGGTACGTCAAAGTTTAATGTGTCGTACACAATTTGCTTTAAAGCTCCCTCCTCAATGTCTTCTCCAAAAAAAGCATGAGCCACTTCGTAAGCAATTTCTTGAAAAGACATACTATCTATGTTGTCATAAAATTGCGGAGGTAATAACTTAATAGTTTCTGGCATATACAAGCCTTTGTCTTCAGCTAAGCCTTTTACAACTGCTTTTTGTAAGGTAGCTATAGATGCATTTTTATTGGTGCTGTAATAATTCATATTGACTATATAGGTTTATTGTTGTAATAATAATTGCATAAATTCTTGTTCTCGAATTTCTCCGTATCCCCCTTTGCGTGCAGCAAATTCATCGTACACTGTTACATCATCTTTTTTTCCATCAGGTTTATAAATAACAAAAGGGATGGGGGCTGTTGTATGTGTTTTTAAAGCACATGGGGTAGGGTGATCGGGTAAAATAGCAATGCATACAGGTTCGCTCCAAGTGCTTACTTCTTCTAATATTGTTTTTACAATTCGTTGGTCGAGGTATTCAATGGTTCTTACTTTTAAGTCAACATCCCCTTCGTGACCAGCTTCATCGCTTGCTTCGATGTGTAGGTACACAAAATCATCTGTGCGTAATGCTTCAATTGCTGCTTGTGCTTTTCCTTCGTAATTTGTGTTGTATAAGCCAGTAGCCCCTTCTACTAAAATAACTTTTAAGCCAGCGTACACGCCAATTCCACGGATTAAATCTACCGCTGATATTACTGAACCACTTTTTAAATTATACAGTTCAAGCAGGGTTTTCATTTTTGGTTTGTATCCTGGCGACCACATCCAAATACTATTTGCTTTGTCTTTGCCTTCAGCTGCTCGTTTTAGGTTAATTGGGTGGTTCTCCAAAATTGCTTGCGATTTTAAAATTAGATCGTTTAATAAGTCGGCTGTTGGTTGTGCCTCGGGCACATTTGCCTCAATCATAACAGTAGAAAAAGCTGTGCCCGGTACATCATGCGGAGGAGTACAAGTGATATTTTTATTTCCTCCTTTAATTTTTAGTAAATGACGATACGATACCCCTGCATAAAAACTCACCACATCATTGCCCAATTCTTTTTCTAAATCAGCAATCAAAATCGCCGCTTCTTCGTTGCTTATATGTCCAGCAGAGTGGTTCTTGATAATGCCATTTTCTATACAAATAAGGTTGCAACGCATTGCCATTTCATTATTTTCAATGTCAACGCCCATACTAGCCGCTTCTAACGAACCTCTTCCTTCAAACACATCAGCCACCTTGTATCCGAGTACGCTTAAATTGGCAATTTCGCTACCTGGATGAAAGCCATCAGGTATGGTATGTAGCATGCCACTACAACCAAGTTCAGCTACTTTATCGATATACGGAGTATTTGCAAATTGCAAGGGTGTTTTGTTTCCTAATTTAGCTATTGGCTCATCAGCCATTCCGTCTCCAAGTATGATAATATATTTCATGCAAGTATAAGTTTATATTTCTTTATTATTGTTATTATTATCGACCCATTCCTGATAAAATGCAGGTAATATAGATTCAATATACGTAACTGTTTCTTCGATTGTACCTAAACCTTCACCCCCAGAGGCATTTAAATGACCACCACCATTAAAATAACGGTTGGCAAACGTATTGCTTGGAAAATTACCTTGCGAGCGGAACGACATTTTTATAGTGTCTGTTTCTTCTTTCAGAAAAATAGAAAATGTGATGCCATGTATGGATAATGGCAAATTAACAAAACCCTCGCTATCTCCTTTTTTGTGGTGATAGGTTTCTTGTTCTGCCAAAGACAAAACCATGATTGCAGTTCCGTATTCAGCATAGATTTTCATTTTTTGCGACAATAAATATCCCATTAATTGCATCCGTTGTGCTGAATAATTATTATATAATTTTCTGTGTAATGCATCTTTATCAACACCCTTTTTTATCAATTCTGAAATAATGGTATAGATTTCGGGACTATTGGAATTGTACGAAAAAGCTCCTGTATCGGTCATAATACCTGTACAAATGCATTCTGCTGAATGAATGTTCATTTCAGTGAAGTATCCCATCCTACAAATCATACGAAAAATTAACTCACTTGTGGAGGCAATTTCGGGATGTGATATAGTAATGTTAGCAAAGGTATCTGGAAATGGGTGATGATCTACTAATATTTTTGTTGCTTTGCAATTTTTTATTACATCTTCCATTGCACCTACACGTTTTAGTTGATTAAAATCCAGACAAAAAACTAAATCGGCAGATTCAATTAAGTCGATAGCTTCATCTTGATAATCGTCATATATCAAGATATCACTACTGTCGGGTAAAAAGTTAAGGAAATTAGGGAAAGAATTTGGCATAATAATACGAGTTTCTTTTCCCTGAGAAAACAAAAAATGATACAGCCCTAAAGAACTACCAATGGCATCTCCATCAGGGTTGACATGAGATACAATCACAATACTAGTGGATTTATCAATTGCTTTTTTTGTTTGTGAAATTAAATCTTCGAGAATAATTTTTGATATCATATTATCACTATTAGTAAATCTACTGCAAAAATAGTAATACTTTGTTATAGTGGAAGTATAAATGCTCCTTTTTCGTACAACGAATGATAGTTAATGCTCTTTTTTTCACATTCTTCTTTCAATATTTGTAGCTGTTTTCCATTTATATTTTCTCCAAATACAATGTAGGTGGGAGATACATGGGACGTAATTTCTGTTACATGACACATTCTTTTTTCATATACAAAAACAATATCTACTGGTATAGATATGTCAATGGGTTTCCATTTTGTGGGGTTGGTATACACAAAGTAAGTGAGTGTATCAATACAACCAAAAGAATTCTTCATATCGATTTGTTCGAAACGTGCTGGATTCAAGTGTTTCTTATGGGTTACTGTATTCACATACTGTTCGAGGTTTGCCTTATATATAGTATCTGCTAACAGTGTATTTGATTCTCCAGAAATAATATGTATATTAAAATTCGCTTCTGAAGGGTTGTTTGCATAGACAATTAGTTCTTTATTTTGCAATGTTTGAAATCTATTCCAGATTGCAATTGAAATGGATAAAATAGATAAATAGAAGATTAAAAAGAAATATCTTGATCGCTGAGTGCGAATAAAAAGTATGGTACTAACAAGTGATAAAAAAACGATAGGCATAAACCAAATCGGAATCCAAATGTCAGGTATGCTTGCTCCTGGTAAATGCTCAATAAAATGTATCCCAATTGAAATAATTTGCACACAACTTTTTAGTAACCATGCAACTATTAATCCAATCTTTACCCAAGAAGAAAGCAATAAAAGTACTATAGAAAGATAAATAATAATTGTAGCAGCTGGAATGACTATAATGTTTGTAAGTAAAAAATATGTTGGAAAGTTATGAAAATAATATAAACTAATAGGAGCTGTTCCAATTTGTGCTGCAATAGAAACTGCCGTCAGACTCCATAACCATTTGATTACTATATGATTGGGGGAAAATATGTTATTGATACGAGGCTGAAAATACAAGATACTTAATACAGCCATATAGCTTAATTGAAAACCTACGTCAAATAAGTATAACGGGTTGTAAATCAGCATACAAAACCCACTAACAAATACAGCATTGTATGTAGCCGATTTTCTGTTCAATATTTCGCTGATACAAATTAAGGATATCATGATTGATGCTCTTACAACTGATGGAGGAAGACCGCAAATAAAAGCATACGCCCAAATACTTGCTATGAGTATAATTTGTTTGCCTACTATCCCTTGTTTGCTTTTTGCCATAAATCCAAGCACAAACCCAAGTGCAAGATAAATAATACCAACATGTAAGCCACTTACAGCCAATACATGAGATCCTCCAGTAATCGAAAAACTTTGTTTTGTCTCTTTAGATAATCCTTCCTTATATCCCACCGTCAGTGCTGCAACAATACCAAATTCATTGTCTGTTATACCATATTTTTTATAGATATTGAGCAATTTATTGCGGGTATTGATAGCATGCTTCGTAACTGAAAAAGAGGATGTTTTTTTTATTTGTTTCCAACTTCCTTTATTGATGTATGATGTGGCAGTAATGCCTTTGTGTAATAAAAATGTTGAATAATCAAATTCGTATGGGTTTCCTGTATTTCGCGGTTTTTGGAGTAGTGTGTTCACTAGCAGATAATCACCATATTGTACTGTTTTCGATGCACTGTCTTTTTCTAGGTATAGTATAGCTCTATGTGTTTTATTTATTTCTGGAACTGCTATTGTAACAACCGTCATTACTGATTTTGGCTTTTCGATAGGAGATTCACTAATTGTGGCAATAAATGTCTTTTTGTTGTCAGGAAGTTCAAGACTTAATTCTTGTATTTTGTGCTGGTATAAGAGCATTCCAAGGCTCATAAATATTCCTATAATGGATACACCATATATCCACCGAAAAGAATAGCTCAACGTTTTTCTTTTGTCTATTACGTTGGAAATAATCACTCCGATGATTGACAAAAAAAGCAATATGTAACCAATAGTGAGGCTTAAGGGAACTACAGAACTTATAAATATGCCGATAACGAGAGCTGATGTAAGTCTAAAGAAAGGGATTTGATGAAACAAAGGAGTAGATGACATTACCTAGCATCAAAGTTTTTTTAATTCAGCAATAGTTTGTAAAGGATTAGTGGAGGCAAAAACAAAACTTCCAGCAACTAACACATCCGCACCTTGTTCAACGAGTTGCCTACCCGTAGTAAGATTTACTCCTCCATCAATTTGAATCAAAGCTTTAGCGTTTTTTTTCAGTATCAACTCTTTTAAATCAGCCGTTTTCTGTAAGGTATTAGTAATAAATTTTTGCCCACCATATCCTGGATTTACTGACATCAATAGTACCATATCTACATCTTGAATAATATCTTGTAAAACACAAATAGGAGTATGAGGATTAAGTGTTACAGCTGCTTTCATGTTGGCTGCTTTAATTTTTTGTATCGTGCGATGAAGATGTGTACATGCTTCATAATGAACATTTAGCATATATGTGCCCACAGTAGCAAAATCGGCAATAAATTTATCTGGCTCAACAATCATTAAATGCACATCTAATGGTTTTTGGCAGATGTCTTTAATGCTTTCTATAACAGGAAAGCCAAAAGAAATATTGGGAACAAATACCCCATCCATAATATCCAAGTGTAACCAATCAGCAGTACTTTGGTTAATCATTTCAATGTCTTTTTGCAAATGAGCAAAATTGGCAGCTAATAATGATGGAGCAATAAGTGTAGCCATAATGTAAATTTTTACACTACAAAATTAAATAAAATAAATGATAAGCTCACTGATTTTTCCAATCAGTTTAGAATAATTTCAAAAAAACTGCCATTATCTATTTTTTGAACATGGTAACATGCTGCAAACATAAGAATTTTGTTTACCGTTTCTGCCTTGGGTTGCATAAGGTTGTTTTCTTGAGATACTTCTTTTTTGTGTAGACGGGAGGTAAAATGATTCATAGGCACGCATTTTAGATTGTTCATAATCTTAGAACGTACCAATCTCTAGTTTATTGTACAGAATAATCTTAATTTTTCAAAATGAAAGTGTAATATTGTTTTCTTCAGCTAATTTTCGCATATTAAGTAGTGCATACCTCATTCTACCTAATGACGTATTGATGCTTACACCTGTTTTCTCAGCAATATCTTTAAAACTACAATCGTTGTAAAAACGCATTTTGATTATTTCTTGTTGATTAGTAGGTAACATATTAACAAGGCGTTCTATTTCGTTAAATGTTTGCTCCTCAATTAGGTTGTCTTCTACATTTTTATCACAAAGAGAGATAGAATTTAATAAGTTAAATTCTGTATTATCTGCTGATACGGTATTGTTTTTTTGATTGTAACGTAGTGTATCTATACACAAGTTGTGGGCTATACGAGTAACCCAACTACAAAATTTACCGTTTGCTGTATAACTTTCCGTACGTATACAAGTAATTACTTTAATAAAAGTTTCCTGAAAAATGTCATCACTTATATCATGGTCACGCACCATATTGTATATATAAGCGTAAACTTTATTTTTGTGACGAAGTAAAAGCACCTCGAAAGCTAGGTTATTGCCACTTACATACAACTCAACCAACTCATCGTCAGTAAGTTTCTTTAGTATTTTCATTACTCTTTATTTTAGTGTTCTAGAGTAAAATAGGGCAATAGGCTTTCGATTTTAAGGATTATACAACTGCAAATAAAATAATAAAATTTAATACAACAAAATTTTATTCAATATTTAACATAATTTGCTACACAATAAGTATCTTGTTGTGTAATACAATTATTCCTTTATAAAAATAATTTATCAATAATCGGTTTATATCTTTCAAGAATAATGGGACGTTTTACCTTTAGTGTAGGAGTTAAAATGCCATTTTGTTGAGTCCACTCATCTGCAATAAGTTCAAATTTTTTAATTTGTTCATAGTCACCAAAATGAGAGTTGTATTTTTTTATTTCTTTTTTAAATCTATTTTTTACATCTTCATTTTGAAGCATTTCTTCATTAGTAGAATAGGGAATATGGTACCTTTCGCACCATAATTTTAAAAATGTAAAATCGGGAATAATAATGGCAGCAGCAAATTTTTGATTTTCTCCTACTACCACAATATTTTCTATAAAGGGAGATTGTACAAATTTTTCTTCTATTAAAAAGGAGTTTACATATTTACCAAAAGAGGTTTTAAAGATGTTTTTTAATCTTCCTGTAATTACCAATTGCCCTTTTTCTGTAAATTTACCTGTATCTCCAGTATGAAACCAACCATCTTCGTCAATTACTTCTTTTGTAAGAGCTTCATCTTTATAATAACCGAGCATAACGTTGTGTCCTCTACAGACAATTTCATTTGTTACAGGGAGTATTTTTACTTCTACTCCTTCTAACGGAAATCCTACTGTTCCAGCACATCTGCCATGTTTGGCTCTCGAACTTACCGCTATTACTGGAGAGGTTTCTGTTAATCCATAACCTTCAAATACGGGCATACCAATAGCTGAAAAAAAACTTGCCAATCGTTTTTGTATGGCAGCTCCTCCAGACACTACAATGTCAAAGTTTCCTCCAATGGCTTGTCTCCATTTGCTATAAATTAATTTGTCAGCAATTTTGTGTTTTACTGTATACCAAAGTGTACGATTTTCAATATTGTAATCAAAGGCAACATTTATTGCCCAGAAATATAGTTTTTGTTGGAAAAAAGGTAATTTACGTCCAGCACTTTCGAGTTTGTCAAATATTTTCTCCAACATACGAGGAACGCAAGTCATCATGGTAGGATTTATTTCCTTAATATTTTCGGATATGGTAGCTAAACTTTCGGCATAATATACAGACATTCCCAAGTATTGATAGAGATAAACTATCATTTTTTCGTATGCATGACAAATAGGCAAAAAACTAAATGCTGTATCGCTCCATTTCGCTGGTGTATTTTGCAACATTTTGAGTTGCATTGTAATATTTTGGTGGCTTAGCATTACTCCTTTAGGATTTCCTGTAGTACCAGAAGTGTATATCATACAGGCTACGTCATTCGGGGTAATTGTTGCTTTTATTGCATTGATTTTATCAATTTCGAGATTTTCCTTTCCTAAGTTTATTAATTGCTCAAAATAATGAAAACGCCCTCTGTTTACAAATGTATAAATTCCTTTTAGCGTAGGTATTTCAGGAACAATATGTTCTATTTTGCGTAATAATTCTTCTCCTTCTAAAAATATAAACGTTATTTCGGCATGGTTTAAAATATATCGATAATCAGATTCACTAATGGTAGGATAAATAGGGACAGGTATTGCTCCAATTTGCATTGCAGCCATATCTACAATATTGTATTCAGCTCTATTAGAGCTTATTATAGCAATGGTGTCTCCTTTTTTTACCCCATTGTATAGCAATCCTGCTGATATTAAATTTGTTTGGTAGATGTATTCGTCAATACTGTATTTTATCCAGTTGCCTTCTTTTTTATGTGCTAGTGCTATAGGTTGGTTTGGTTTTATAATTTTATAATTTTCTAAAATATCAAAAACTCTAGTTATTTCCATTGTTTTCAGTTTAGTGTTAATCTTGACGTAAAGCCTCAGATCCTCCTACAATATCTAACAACTCATTGGTAATAACTTCTTGTCGTTTTTTATTGTATTGTTGAGTTATTGTCTTAATCATTTCTTCGGCATTTTCGGTAGCAATTTGCATTGCAGTAGTTCTAGCAGCATGCTCGGCTGTAAATGAATCTAAAAAAGCAGCATATAATTTGATTCTAATTAATTTCGGTGCTAGGGCATTAATAAATTCTTCTTTAGAGGGTTCCACAATATACAGCGGTTGAGATTTCGTAGTTCTTGTAAGTTGCATAGATGATAGTGGAAGGAGTATTTCAGATGTAGGTGTTTGGCAAGCAGTGTTTTTGTAGTGATTATACAATAACTCTACACAGTCTATTTGTTTTGAAATAAATAGTTCAGTCAACATATCGGCCAATTTTACAACTTCATCATAACTAGGGTTATCTAATAAATTATTGTAGTGGGCATGGATAGGGTACTTGAGTTTTTGCAAGTAGTCAGTTATTTTTTTCCCAATAGTATAAACATAAATATTTTCTTTTCCTAAATAAGCGTATTGATCAATTTTTTCAGATGCTAATTTTGCAATATTTGTGTTAAAAGTACCACATAAACCTGAATTGGAAGAAAAACATATAATTGCCATACGCTTAATTGGGCGTTGTTCAGCTACTTGAACAGATATTTTTTCGTCTAATGAGTTCAAATAGTTAGCTAAACTTTCACACAAAGCATTTTTGTATGGTAAAAAATTAAGGCACAATGTCTCTGTTTTATGCAATTTCGATGCAGAAACCATCTTCATTGCACTGGTAATTTTTTTCGTTGATCTAACAGAAAGAATCCGTGCACGTATATCTTTTAAAGAAGCCATTACTATTTAGTCTCTATTTTATATTATACAATATATTGTTTACAAAGTGTAAAAGCGACATCTTTAATTTTTGTTAAAACATCTTCTGTCAAATCGCCCTTTTGTAGTATGTCTAATACATCTTTTTTATATTTAGCTTCAAGAATTTCTAACAAGTTATTTTCAAATTCTTGTACCTTATTTAGTGGTACATGACACAAATACCCGCGTACCCCACAAAGTATAATTGCAATTTGCTTTTCCACAGGCATTGGTTGATGAAGTTTTTGTTTTAATATTTCAACATTTTTACTTCCTTTATCTAGCACCAACTTGGTACCAGCATCAAGATCTGCTCCAAATTTTGAAAAAGCTTCTAGTTCGCGGTACTGAGCTTGGTCAAGTTTGAGTGTCCCTGCAATCTTTTTCATTGCTTTTATTTGGGCATTTCCGCCTACGCGTGATACAGATATACCTACGTTAATTGCAGGACGAATACCTGCATTAAACAGACTTGTTTCTAAGAATATCTGTCCGTCAGTAATGGAGATGACATTGGTAGGGATAAATGCAGAAACATCTCCTTCTCGTGTTTCAATAATTGGTAAGGCTGTAATAGAGCCTCCTCCTTTTACTAAGTGTTTGATGGAATCTGGCAAATCATTCATATTACGTGCCACAACATCATTTTTAATGATTTTAGCTGCTCTTTCTAACAAACGTGAATGTAAATAAAAGATATCACCAGGATATGCTTCACGACCAGGTGGACGACGAAGTACCAACGATACTTCACGATAAGAAACTGCTTGTTTTGATAAATCATCATAAATAATTAATGCATGACGACCTGTATCTCTAAAATATTCAGCAATGGCAACTCCTGCATAGGGAGCATAAAATTGCATTGCAGCAGGGTCAGAGGCTGTTGCAGATACCACTATGGTATAATCCATGGCACCATACTCTTCGAGGGTTTTTACAATGCCAGCTATGGTCGACCCTTTTTGTCCTATACCCACATAAATACAGTAAATAGGATCTCCTGCTAAAAAATTACTACGTTGATTGATTATCGTATCAATGGCTATTTCTGTTTTACCCGTTTGTCTGTCTCCAATGATTAACTCTCTCTGCCCACGTCCAATCGGAATCATAGCATCAATGGCTTTAATTCCTGTTTGTAGTGGTTCGTTTACGGGTTGTCTAAATATTACACCTGGAGCTTTCCTTTCCAATGGCATTTCAAATAATTCGCCTTTGATTTCGCCTTTTCCATCTATAGGTTCGCCCAATGTATTTACTACACGCCCTAATAGTCCTTCGCCAGCTAAGATAGAAGCAATATTTCCTGTTCTTCGTACAGTATCTCCTTCCTTAATTCCATAGGTAGATCCCAATAAAACAATACCTACATTGTCTTCTTCCAGATTTAAAACTACTCCTTTTGTGCCATTTTCAAAAAGTACAAGCTCATTCGATTGCACCTTAGTTAATCCAAAAACCCTTGCTACACCGTCACTTATTTGTAACACCTTGCCTGTCTCTTCAAATTTTAGTTTATCACTAAAACCTTCTAGTTCCATTTGTAGCAGATTCGACACTTCACTTGCTTTTATGCTTGCCATAATTGGATATATTTTTAGTATACTATTTTTCTAATATTGTTTAATTTCCCTTTAATACTCGCATCTAGCCGTAGGTTGGCAATATCTAAAATAAACCCTCCTATTAAGTCGGGATCTATTGTATTGACTAGTTCTACAGATGCATCAAACGTTTTACTTGCAAACGCTTTTATTTTATCTAATGTTTTTTTGT
>JAAYPI010000163.1 GCA_012519885.1 Bacteroidales bacterium | reverse complement strand
CACGAAATTGTATATCTTTGCTAGCGGATAAAAAATCCGAAGAATACAAAGAACTGGGATTGCAAATCCCAATGACAGCTAGAATCTTTAGTACTAAATCAATAATATATCCGAAAGGACGAAGGGAAAGGATTGGTTGATATTATTATGAGTTAGTTATGAAGTTGCAAACTTCAGGAGTTTTAGGCACAAGTTACGCTTTCGCTAAACTTGCGCCAAAGAGGGGCAGTTTCGGTATTATTAAGTATATTTGCACCAAGTTTGGATGCAATACCAGATGGTTTCGGTTTATTTTATTCTGCATTTCGTGGCAATACGGGTAACATAAGCAATTACACTATAGCTTTAGCCATACCCGCAGCAACGACATTAAGCGTAAAAACTGTAAAACAATTAGTAGCCAAACAACAAGGTAAAAATGTTTACCGCATAGTAAACAATACCGTAGAAGCCACAGCCAATGCTACCGATGAAGCAGCGAGAGAGCTACTTACCAAGTACTTAGCCCAAGGCGATATAAGCCAAGAGGCATATAACCAACTTATAAACAAACAAGGCAAAGAACTAAGCGATGGTCTTATAAAAGCCTTAGACGATGAGTATGATAGGTTTTACAAAGCCTTGTCAGATAATGCCGGGGCGGGAGTACAAGGGGTGGGGAAGTTTATTGCGAAGTCGGGTACAGAGCTAAAAACCCACCTTGATGACCTTGTTACTTTACCTGTAGGGAAGCCATATAATGGACAATTTTTTAAATCAATGATGAAATCTGAATTTTTACCCCCAGGAGCTAATACAAATCCTAAATTAATTGATGACTTTGCGACACAAAATCTAGATCATAGATATAGTAAAATTGGTGAAAGTGGTTATTATGTAAGTAAATCAAATGACGGAAATATTATTGAAATGGGATTTAATACTGGTAATGACGTATCAAAATACAATAGATATAAATTTGAAAATGTTACTATAGATAATATGTTAGATCTAACAGATGATGCAGTTCGACAACAATTAGGAGTCACAGAGGAAATGATTAAAAAACTTGGAGAAGGTAAATACGAATATACACACGTTCTTGGTACTTGGGCAAAAGAAAATTATAAAGGTATTATATACCCTGGTGCTCAAGGAGGCAATTATATAAATATTATAATATTCAAACAAGTAGATGTCGATAATGCACTTAATAGTCTTACACCAATCCCTTTAAATTAAAATGACTGAGGAAGAATTTTATAGAATAAATAGAGATAAAATAAAGGAAAATGATATTTCTACTTGGAAGTATTTTCCTATTGGTGAATTTAAACGAAAAATTTATGATTATCATTATTTAAGTCTTAAGAATTTCTTAAAAACATACTATAATGAATTTGAAAAACAAAATTTATGGATAAATTGGATGCGAAATATAATACTTCCTGTATTTAAGAACGAAATATCTAATTGGAAACGTTACAATGTTGATATTAACAATGAAGAATATAAATTATGGTTCGAAGAAAAGCACAAATTAATGGTCAATTACTATAATAAGAATAAGTCACTAATTCTTTTTGAGGACGACATTATTTTGTTTCTGTCATATTTGGAAACATTTGAGTTTTTTCAAGATGCAAATTTAACCTTGGAGAAATGGATAGACTCAAAAAATTACAATATTGTAGGAATGCACAAAGTAGGTGAAGATAAGTATTCTCTTCAAGATATGGCAAAAGAAAAATACGGCAATAATTTGATTCGTGATAAGTTAATGTCCTTAGAATGGCACAAAAGATAATCTTCAAATCGCTTTAAGTTTAACATTATTAATCATAGCCCCTCTTTGGTGCAAGTTTAGCGATAGCGTAACTTGTACCTATAATAAAAGCAGTTTGTAACTGCGTAAAAAAAAGGAAATTAAAAGAATAAATGAGTAGGAGATATAAATTCCCGTCGGGGCGGAATTGCATTCCGTCCCCTTTCAGTATTCTTAGGATTTTCAATCCGTTTCACATTCAATAGTTTTTTTATCTTTGAAACAAGAAT
>JAAYPI010000021.1 GCA_012519885.1 Bacteroidales bacterium | reverse complement strand
TATAAGTCGAAATGAGCATAATCCTATCTGATGAACAAAGAGTTTACGTTCAGACATCGGGAAAAGTTATTCTCAATGCCTGTCCAGGTAGTGGAAAAACGACCACTGTTGCTCACAAAATTTTTTCATTAACCCAAAATTGGGAAAAAGATTATTCGCCAAGTGCAGGTATTATTTGCATTTCCTTTACTAATGTTGCAAAAAATGAAATCGCTCAAAAATTCAAGGAAATAAACGGTTTTTCATTGCCTTATCCACACGTAATTTCAACGATTGATAGTTTTATTAACTCTTACATCACTTTGCCATTTGCACATAAAATCAAAAACATTGGCAAGCGTTACCGAATTATTGACGAAATCGACTATTTAGATAAAATATTTCAGTCCGATTGGCAACTTAATAAGAAATTTGCAAATAAGCTATACGCTTTTCCACCAAGTAAAATTGATTACACTATTGACAATGGTATTTCTTGGAATGGACACGATAAAAGTGGAGACACTGAATTTACAAATTATGGAAAGGTAATTAAGAAAAAGCAATTTGATATGGGTTTGCTAAAAACAAGCGATTCTGCTTTTTTTGCTTATCATATTTTGAATTATTATCCAAGAATAGCAAAATATCTTGCGACTAAATTCCCTTACTTAATTATTGACGAAGCACAAGATACGTCTGAAATTCAACATTCAATTTTAAAAATGCTTTATGAACAAGGGTTAAAAAACATTGATTTGGTTGGTGACCCTTATCAATGTTTATACCAATGGAGAAATGCAAGTCCTGAATTATTTCTTCAAAAATTAGATGACAAAGAAAATTGGAACGGAATTAATCTAACTGAAAACAGACGTTCAACAAAAAAGATTATTGATGTATTTAGCGTATTAAGAAGAAGCTCGGAAAAAGCAATTGTTCCAATTAATGATATGGTTGATGATTTGCCATTACACATAATCAAATATGACTGTTCAAACTACGCTGATGCAATTAGTAAATATGAAAACCTTTGTAATGAAAAAGAATTTACTTCTAATAATATAATTGTTAGAGGAAATACATTAAAGAACTCATTGCTTGGTAAAGAAACAAATTATTCACCTTGGCAAGAAACTTTGCCTTATCTTTTAGTTGAATCAAAAATTCATTTACAATCAAACGAAATTAAAGAAGCCGTTAAAAAAGTAAGACGGATTATAATTGGACTTCTTTTTCCTACCTTTTCATTTTCAGAATTAAAAGAAGCTGAACATGAATTGAAAAATGACAAAGAGACAAACGCTTCTGTTTTCAATTTAATTAGAGGGTTGCCACCATTTGATTTATCTATATCAAATTGGACAACTCAAACGCAACAATATTTGAAAATAGAATTGGAATTAGAGAATGAACCTGATTTTAAAATTAGAAAACGAAATACAAAAAATGGCTTCAATAAGGATACGTTAGCGAATCCAGTAAACAGATATTTCAAAAAAGCCACTACATATAACAATCTACCAATAACAACAATTCATCAAGTTAAAGGAATGACATTTGACTCTGTATTTTTGATATTAAGTGAAAATAGTAGAGGACAAAATATTTCGTTGAAAGATTTATCACTTATAAAAGACGAAATGCCAAATGAAAAGCAACGATTAATTTATGTGGCAATATCAAGACCGAGACATTTACTCTGCATTGGTGTTCCAAATTCTACAAAAGACAACGACTTAAAAAAGCAATTTTCAGATGATATAATTATTATATGAAAAGAAAACGACAGTGACAAAAAGGAAAAACTAAACAATAGAAAAGAGCTCCAGCTGCCAACACGAGTATAAGCGCAACATAGGATAAGTGATTATATTGAAAGTAGTATTATAAAGTAAAACCTTTGCGCATATCGGCAGGTTCGGGATAAAGCCAGTAATGCATTGAGTCGTTAAGGTTAAACATGCTTTATTGGGTTAAAAGGATTAAAGAACGCAGTTGGGTAATATCTGCACCAACGGGAACACGTAATTTAACCCCATTGGGATAAATAATCTCGAAAACATTATTATCGGATAGGTGCATATGCTCCGGATTCTGTTTTTGCTGAACCGTCTTTTTTGTCTCTAACTGATGATTTGCATTAGAGAATACTAATGGCACAAAATCATATCGCCGTTCTTCACTGTGATTATGCTCCTGCAATTTCCTTTTCCAGTAATAAAACTTGAACTCCGTAATACATTCATTTAGGCAAAAATCCCTTACATTAAGACCACTGGTTTGGAAACGATCATAAACTAACTCAAACTGCTTCCTGACTTGTCCGCTCTCAATTAAGCTCAGTTTTATCTGCCTGGTAATCAGTGTTTAATAGATTTTTAAACCGTCAAATAACGCACTAAGAACTTATTTTGACTCTATCTCATTTTCTTTATTTTAACTTGATGAGAATTCGTTCTGTAAATTCATTTTTCGTTTTTTTCTATCCATCAAATTCTCATTGAGTTAACTAGGATAAATATGTTGTAATTCTTATACTGAACATTCTAATGTCGCACTAAAAAGGACAAGTCAGGAAACGATCATAAACTAACTCAAACTGCTTTATTGTCCACATAATTTTTTGAGGACAAATATAGAAGGAGTTAAAAGTTAAAATAAGACAGGGCAGACCGAATGCTTACAATCCAGTTTAATCTTACCTCCTCATATGCGCCAACAATAGCCATTCTCAGCCATCTTAAGCCACTTTTAAGAACCTATTCATAATCTATTTATATTTGCCGAAACAAATATAAATCAGATAAGTTATGAAAAGGAAAATTCATCTATTAGCAGCTGTTTTCTTCACAGCACTCTCCACATTT
>JAAYPI010000162.1 GCA_012519885.1 Bacteroidales bacterium | reverse complement strand
TGACCATAAAAATTGACAAGATAAAACCAATCATTAGAAAACGAAAAGTTCTTCGGAACAATCGGTGTAAAATCTTCATTTATTTTATAAAAACAAATTTCAACATTTGGAAAATATCTATTAAAACATTGGACTGAATTGCAGCTGAAAAAAGGAATATAAATTTTCTTTATATCATAAGCCTCAACCAAATATGTCAGACAATGCCGCCCACAATTCAGCTTTATTGCACTTTCATGGTATTCATGCTGAGAAAAATTTTCTAACTCAAAATATCCGCCGATTTCCTTCATGTATTATACCAATTTAAAATCGTTCAACATTTCTTTTATTTCTTCTTTGCTGTTGAACATCATAATGTCGATTATTGAAAGTCCAGAAACAAACTCATTCTTTAACTGCCTGTATTCCCTTAAATTTGCCTGCAGAAAATTCAGCCTGATTCCGTTTTCCGCAAATTCCTTTTTGTCATACAGTTCTTGCCCACCGATTGCATTTATATATTCATCCGCTCCCAGTTGCTTGCAAATGGATATAACCTTGTCTTTGCCCTTGAGCTCCGTATGTTTCTCGAATGACGAGCTTAAAATCAGCTCCGTATCTATTCCAAGATACTCACAAATTTTTATATGCGAATTGAACAAGAACTGTCCTAGTTTCTTGTCAGGACATTGGCAGATGTCTTTCAGCAGCCTAAAGCTATCCTCAAAGAACGGAGCTTTTTTATAACCCATCTCTATTGTCTTTAGAAATTTCACAAAGTCATCTTTTATGGTAATGTCTTTTATCAAAGTGTATGAGCTTGCCTTCTCAAGTTGCATTGTCAAAAGATTTTTCTGCCCGTTTATCAGAAAATTGTTGCGGTTTATCCATCCGCCCTTTATATAGGTAACATCATCATAGACAACATATTTGTCAACGTTCGCTAAAAGCTGCCAGTAGCCAAGATACGGAAAGAAATAAGGCTGCATTATCCCAAGTCTCATCTCTCACCTCTCACACATTCAATCACCCTTTCCACATCCGCATCCTCCATGAACGCATACATTGGAAGGCAGATGACGCTTGACGCCAGCTTGTGTGCGACCGGAAGGTTCTCCAGCGTGGCAGACTCAAGCCCGCGGTATGTGCTGAATTCGCTTATAAGCGGATAAAAATATCTTCTACCAAGGATATCGTGCTCCTTGAGCCTTGCATAAAGAGCATCTCGGCTCATTCCGTATTTTTTTTCGTCAATAAAAATAGGGAAATATGAATAATTGTGTTTTACTCCTTCTATATCGCAAAGAAAACGGATTCCTTCAATATCTTTTAAACCATCGCGATATTTATAAGCAGTACTTTTTCGGCTTTCTATTGCTTTATCAACCTGTTGCAAGTTCAAAAGTCCGTATGCTGCACGAATTTCGTCCATCTTGCTGTTTATTCCTGGTGCTACAACAGTAACTTCATCAGCAAAACCAAAATTCTTCAGATAGTCAATTCGTTTTTTTGTTGCTTCGTCATGACAGATTAAAGCACCGCCTTCTACTGTATTGTAGACTTTTGTTGCATGGAAACTAAGTGTAGAAATATCGCCTTCTTCCAGAATTGATTTTCCGTTCACTTTCACACCAAAGGCATGAGCTGCATCGTAAATAACTTTCAATCCATATTTATCTGCAATTTCTTTAATACGTTTTGTATCACAAGGTGTGCCATAAACATGAACAGGCATAATTGCTGTAGTTCTTGGTGTAATCGCCGCTTCAATTTTTTCAGGATCAATGTTCCCTGTCTTTTCATCAACATCCACAAAAACAGGCTTGATTCCATTCCACCAGATTGAATGAGTAGTTGCTACAAAACTGTATGGAGTTGTAATGACTTCTCCAGTAATGCGCATTGCCTGAAGAGCTGTGATAAGTGGCAAAGTTCCATTCGTAAAAAGCGAAAGATAAGGAACTCCAAGATAATCTGCAAGAGCTTTTTCAAGTTCTTTGTGGTAATATCCATTATTTGTAAGCCACTTTCTATCCCAAATATCTTCAAGCATTTTTTCAAATTCTTTTAAATCTGGCAAAAGCGGAGATGTTACTGTAATTAATTTTTCTTCACTCATCGTTTAATAAATCCTTTTAATGTATTTACAAAATAATTATATACTTCCAACTTAAACAACCTAGCTAAAACTACATAAACTATTATCCCAACAATAATTTGAATAATCAATAATAGCAAAGGTGTAATTGAAATAAAATTCATTATCCAAACAATACATGCCATTAGAATAGAAAGTACAAAAGAAGGTATTAAATCTTTCCATTGTTCAAAATAGGAATAGTCCATAAGTTTTTTATTTGGATAAGCATTTATGAATGTTGAAATAAATCCACTAACAACTTGACCAATTGCCATTGCATAAATACCAAGGGGTAAAGTGATAAGAATATTCAATACTGTTACACATTTTTTTATTATTTCTAATTTTAAGAAAATATCACTTCTACCTAATGCATTTATTCCTGTTAGATTTGCTGTATGAATTGGATACAAAGCATAACTGATACAAGCTAATTGTAAAAATGGCACACAAGGAAGCCATTTATCTGTAAGCAAAACTTTTACCAAAGGTTCAGCAACCGCAGCTAAGCCAAACATACATGGCATTAAAACAAAAGCACTTGTACTTATAGAACGTCTTGTAATTCTTTTTACTTCAGAAGGATTATCATTATTTGCGGAAAGAGTTGGTAACATTACACTTTGAATTGAACCATCTAAATTAGATGCAATAACTTGAGGGAATTGTTGCCCCCGATTAAAATATCCTAAAGTTTGGCTATTATAAATTCTTCCAACAATTAAGTTATATATATTTCTAAAAACAGTATCTAATAAACCTGAACAAAGAAGTTTCCAACCAAAACTAAAAAGACTTTTTACTCGTGTAAAAGAAAATAATAATTTGGGTCTCCACTTTACTGTAAACCACAAAATAATACAGATTAAAACATCTCTTATAAGTTGTTGTGCTACTAGAGCCCAGACACCATACCCCATATAAGCAAGAATTACACCAACAATTCCGGATCCTATAACAGCCCCCATACTGCTATAGAAGAACCTTTTGAACTGCATTGTTTTTGAAACGTAGGCATTTTGAACACTATTTACAGCACCAAAAAACAAAGTAAGAGAAATCACTCTTATAACTGGCGTTAATATTTCTTGATTGTAAAATTTTGCTATAAACGGAGCGGCAAAAAATAAAACTACATAACAAATAAGAGCCACAAATAGACTTAAATAGAATATAGAAGAAAAGTCTGTATCATCAGATTCTTTTTTTTGAATGAGTGCTGTATTAAAAC
>JAAYPI010000161.1 GCA_012519885.1 Bacteroidales bacterium | reverse complement strand
TATACATTGCCGGCATCCCCCTTGAAAAGCATAAAGAAATTACTTTCTTGGTTATCTTCGGCAATACTCATTTGGCGAATTTTTCTTTGTAGCTGTTCTATTCTATTCTGGATATTTTCACTAAATTGGCTAATAGTAATATCATCTTTTTTATAATTTTTCATAGTGGCCGGGTTGTTAGCAATGCTTTCTAAAATTGAAAGTGTTGTTCTAAAAATATCCCTTTTGTTGCTTGCTGAGGAAGGGTTATATTCTTCGTAAGGTTGCAGGGAATTTTCCTGCAAATATATTGCTATCTCTTCTTCAGTTAAGGAAATATCTTTAATTTCTAATTGCAAACGTTCTATGTTATTCATAATGGAAATAACCTCCTTTTTAGCTTGTACGGGGCTACTGGGGCCTTCATGGTGGCGTTTAATATGCTTGGGTATAGGTAAGGTATAGGTGAATTTAAAAAAGGCTTGTACGAAGGAATTTGGGGAAGTTTTTGGGCGAAGAAAAATGGGTATGCTACGGTTTTATTTTCCATTTATGGGGTATCCTTCCATGCCGTTATATGTAATATCCTTCCAGATATATTCCATATAATGCTAACATCGTCCTATAATGTATGTTATGTAAACTGTATTACCCATATACTGCTAACATTTGCCACTTAATGCAATATAATATGGTATTATACCGCATTATTTGGCAAAGTTACCCTGCGTTAAAACCAGTATTGGTACTTGTATATACTATTCCTAAGTAATATTATATATTAACTGATATAATATAGTATATCAAAATGTTTGTCTTATTCCGCATTTTCCGGGGTTTTAAGTCGTATGTTCATTTAAGAATAACTTCTTGTGCACAACTTCGTGCACATTTATATAAGAACAGCCCAAAAAGCATAGCACATACATTCCCTACACTCTTCCTTCACGTGTTCATTATTTGAACATAATTCACTAACCTTTGTTCCAATTATAAAACGTTCATTTTCTGAACGTCATTCGGTATTGCTTTTATTCCCTTCTTCCCCTAACTTCTCCAATTCTACAGACACATCTTCCGTATATGGAGACCTTTCCAATGTGCTTTCAATGCTAATAGCATTAATTCCCCTTAACTTAACCAAATTATCAATAATATCTACTTCATTAACTGGCCTTGCGTATTGGAATACTACATTCAAGCTATCAAATTCCTCCTCAGCAATATCAACCCCGGTATAGCCTAATAGCTTTCTTATCTTTTCAAACCTTCCCTGCATACCTTCCCGCATATTCTTTTCATTCAAGCCTGCCTTTATATCAGCCAAACTAAATAATAGCTTCATGGATACTTCACTAAGGTTACTTACATCCTGGCTATTAAGGCTTACTGCTGGCGTATGGCTCACATCAAGCAAGGCCTGCCTAAGTGTATCATATAGCGTTTCAAAGGCACTCTTGTTAAACTTGTTAGCCTTAAAATCAAATGTAGCCCCATCATCAAGGGCAATACCACCGCCTACTATATCATTAGGCATACCATCGCCTTTTAGCTGTTGGCCTGTAATAATAGGAATACCTGTAATATACTTTTCAAACCCATCAACGCTTTTGCTTAATAGCCCTTCCATATTATCCAAAATGGAAATTATATCTTCTAATTCACTTCTGCCGAAGAAGTTATCTATTTCATTTTCATTCCGGTAAACTACAGGTAGGCCACTTAAATTAATGTATTCATCATCTTTGTGTAAATAAGTTCCCTTATTACTCCATAGCTCTACTTTATCAGGATAATACACATAATAATAGCTGATACCATCTGTTGTAAAATGTTCAATAAATGATACCATTTCTCCAAAATCATTTAGTACAGGGTAGGAATCAGCGGCATCAATCAGTTTGCTTTTTATGTTCTTTTCGTTATCCAAATAAAGGTATTCATAGGCATTTCCATATTTAACCATATTGCTAAGTATATCAAAATCAAGCTTATTATACCTTCCCCGTTTGTATATACGCTTGAATAAGCCTACTGTGATATCTTCCCCAATAAGTGTTACCGGGTTCTGCAATAAATAACTAATACTAAAATTTAAAACAGTTTTAGCATACTGAAGAACTATTTTCTTGGGGTGATATACTTGCTTATTCCACATTTCAGAAGGTTTATTAAGTATCTTATGTTTTCCTGCAAGGTATTCTTTTGTATCTAGTATCTTATAAACCCTTCTTTGGTGAAAATAACTATTAACTTCTTCTTCAAACCATTCTGTTTTACTGTTATATTTATCGCTTACATAGCTTTCTATATTCAAATCATTAACCCCCTAACGAAACATAATACTTTCCTGTTTTCATGGCCTGTATAGCAAGCGCATTGGCAATTACATTATCATCGGTATAACCTGTTTTTCTTTCATTGCCTAATTTTCCTTTATCCTCTACAAATATTTGCATTTCCTCAAGTGTTTGCTTGCAATTAATATTTATCAAACCTACTTCAAACTGTTCTTTAAAATCGGCAATTAAAATGCTTTTTGTAGTATTAGTTGTAAGAAATCCTAATTGCAGTTTCCTTCTTCCGTATTGATTAAAAACCTTCTGCTTATATAAATTCAGGTATCCATAATCATTTCTAAGCCTTTCAATTAAAGGCAGGCCATAGGAATTTCTTTCTACCGCCAAAAAAGCATAATTAAAATATTTACCCAAAACATCAATTACCCGGGCAAACCTATATAAAGGTATTTTATTATTATAAAAACTGCATACCTGTTCACCGTCATTATCATAAATACTAATGGCTGAATAATCTGCACCAGTTCCCCCGGCGCAATCTACCCCGCCATAGCACCTAACATCTGCTTTTATGTTCTTATATATAAAAAGGCTTTTACCAAAATATTGCTTTAAAAGTTTTGGTAATTCTACCTCTAATTCTTTCTCCTTTAATGGTGGCATTAAATTATTATACCGTTCCAATACAATACTGGAATCGAATACGCTCTTTTGTGTAGATACAAATGCCTGTTCCTCTGTTGCAGGATATTCCTGGTACATTTCTTCCGTGCTCATATCTTGCAATTTCCAATCATACCACATTATTTGGCGCAAATTGGCACCCAAATCTAATAATTCTTTATGATAACCAAAACAAGTATCTTTACTTAGCCTTTCACCCTTATTAGTATCGTAATACCATTTCTCAGCTATATCATACTCGTCTCTAAACTGGTTCCTATTTTGCCAAAAGGGAAAGAAGAAGGCCTTATATTTGGAATTTCCTTTTTTAGCATTAGTGTATAACTCCCAATATGAATTAAAACCATTGGCAGTACTTTCAATAACTATTTTAGAATCCATATTCTTAGCTAAACTTTGTTCTAACCCCATTAACCCTTTAGTAGCTGCAAAATCACCCCAAAAAGCTAATTCGCTGCAATGTATATACTGGCAGGTGAAACCCCTACCCAAAGGCTTTTTACCAGCAACCTTTACCACAACCCTAGAAATGCTTTTATCAGGAAATTCAAGCATTAATTCATACTTGTTATTTCTTATTTCCTTTGGTTTATATTCTTCCGGCATATTGTTATACATAAATTTCAAACGTTCAAAGGTTTCTTGAGTACTTTCTATATTGTAGCTGAGGATAAGGCTTGTTGTATTCGGTTGTGTGCAGGCCACGTAAAGGCAATATGCAATTGAATAAGTGGTAAAGCCTAATTGCCTGCTTTTAAGAATAATATTGTATTTATCCATATTCTGAAATAAATGCTTTTGTTGTGCATTTAGTTTAAAAGATATTACATCGCCCCTGTTATCTACTATTTTAATGAAGTTTAAGCACCATAACTCGAAGTTACTTCGTATTTTCTTTAGTTTCTGCCCTTTTGTTAGTTTTTTTTTCGTTTTACTCATTTTATACCACCCAATTATACAATTAATTCATCATCGTATTCTTTTTTATCCTCTTCGATAGAAGGTTTTTGCATTGGAATAGTATTCAATTTACCTTTTTCAATAATTTCATCTAAATTACTACTGGCATCTTTTGCATTGCCTTGAATTTCCTTATGAAGTTTTAATAACTGTTCAATACTTTTGCTATCTCCTTTTTTTGCCTTTTTACTAACAATATCATATACCTCCAATATATCATTAGCACTTTTAGTAGCTAAATATATATCAACTAAGGCTTTATATTCCTGGGTTCTTTCCCAACGCTTGTAGCCGTTCATGCTTTTTCTATTTACCTTTTTAAGTAAATCCTTTTCTGATACATCTTCTGAATTAACCCAATATGAAATGTTAAACTTCCAACGGAAGTATTCGCTTTTCCAATATGGTAATTTGCTTAACGCTTGTTCAATTGTAAGCATTTCATATTCCTCCTCTTATGGCTTTTTTAACTTCGTAGGGCGCACCCACAAGCTTGTACAGGCGTTTTAAATGCCTGCCTATACCTATGGTATACCCTTAATTAATAATGGCTTAAAATGGATAATAATAAAAAAGGGGAATATTAATTTATTCCCCCTTTCTGCTAAACTAACTATTATTTACTTCTAATACTGCAATAGCCTTTTTGCTTCCTGCCTGTAAAGTAGCCTCAGCAATTACTTGCCCTTTTACGCTATCCCCGGTTTTGGCAAGTGGTTCAAAGTGTGGTTCACGAAGATATACCAGCTTCAAATAATTATCATTAAATACAATAACCTTATTTTCTGGTACGTGCTTAGATAATACAAAATTCAATACCCCATAATTAGTATTAATGGAATTTACCACCAAACCAAAGTTATCTTCCCTATGTGCATAACCATAGTTATCCCTATAAATATCATCTAGTTGCTCTTTCAGCGTAGCATTAATAAGTGCATAATAATTGCCTTCTACAAGGTTTTGGTTCCAAAGGGTTAGCATTAGTTTTATTACACAATATTCATTTATTAATGCAATATCATTCCCATCTTCATCTTCATCAATTACATTACCACTATCTGCCCATTCAATAAGGCCGCCCAATTTACGAACATAAGGAGAACTACTGCCATCATCTTTTTCCCCGTTAATTAGCTTGTTTTCAATGTTAATTTTAATTTCTAAAAGCCTATCGGCAACTTCTTCAGCTAATTGGTTAGCACCCATAGCTAAAGCAGTACCGCTAACACTTGCGCCTTTCTTAAAAATTTCAAGGTAGTTGCTTAATTCTGCTCTTGCACTTTCTTGAAAGGTAGTTGTTTCGCTTCCTTCTGCAAAAGAAATATCAGAAGTGGTATCAAGTGTTTTCTCTCTCCAAGAATGAACGGTACTAATAGCTTTACCTGCACCTTTTGCCAAAAGCAAACTGGTTAAAGGTGTAGCCTGTACACCCAATAAAGCTATTTCCTTCGCTAAACTAATCTTTTCGCTTGCTGTATAATTACTACTTTTAAACATTTTTACATTCCTCCTATATTTTATTTATTAAACAAACTGGATAATTTACTGCTTATCATTCCAGTTACGTTTTTGCTTTTTTCAAACTCACTATACTTATCGGTAACATTCTTTTTATCAGCAGGAATAAAGCTGTTATCTATCTTTTTTTCTGCCATAACTTCTTTAAACTTAGCAATTTTGGTTTCTAGTTCTTCAATGCTTTCTACATTAAAAAGTTCTCCAAATTCACTAAGGCCATGTTCACGTAATAGCAATTCTTTTTCTTTGTTGAAAAGCTCTAATTCTTTTTCCTGCAATTTCTTTTCTTCTTCTGTTAATGTTTTGGGTTTATACTTTTCCAATTCCTTAATTGTAGCCTTGTATTCACTTAGCTTAGGCGTTAATTCTTCAGTTACCCATTTATCCTTTTCCTTATTTATCATTTCATTAATTTTAGCCTGTTGCTCTTCAGTAAACACTAAACCAACTCCTTATTCTTGTTTTTTTTAATTTCCCTAAGTATTTCTTTTAATATCTCTTTTATTTCCTTAACCTCATCTTTCATTTTTACTACCCCTTAACTGGTAAAATTATCCTTAGAAAATTTATTATGTTTATCAATTCTATCTATTCTATCTATAATTCTATCTTCTACAGTACCTAACATTTGGGCAAACAGTTCTGCCTGTTCATCCAACATATCTTGTATTTCTTCTTTAGTTACCATCATCTTTTGACCCCTTTCTTTTTACCTTTCTATTCTTCTTTTTTTTATTTCTATTAAGAATTTCTTTCTGCTTCTTATCAGATATCTTCATAAATTTCTTTAGCTTTTCTTCAAAAGTTAACGGCTTACGCCTGTATTTTTTCTTTCTATTTCCTTTATTCAAAGAAACTCCTCCTATTTGAAAATAATACTTGACAAAATATATAAGAAATGGTATAATTAGGCATACTTGAATTTTGCTTGTTTCAAAGGGTAATTGGAAAAAAGGATAACATTACATTTATTACGCAACAACCTGGCACGGCCAATGGCCTGCTCAAGCTCTGATTCAATTAACCAAAGCTGAATGTTGCGTAATTCTTTTTTTTTATACGTCATAAAATAGAATTTGCAATTATTACGTTTTATTTCTTGATACCTCATGTTTTCATTTTTTACCTCAATACCCATTGCTAAAGCAAATAGCTTGTACACCAATTCGTTTAAATGTGGCGTTCCAATTACAGCAATATCTTTATCCTCATAATCGTTATGCCCTTCTACTGCCCCAAAACTTATATCACCATCATTTTCTTTAAACTTCTTAAAAGTTATTATTGGTTTATCGCCAATAATAGCCTTCGCTTTCTTAAATAAATTACTATTTGTTTCAATACAATTACGTGAAAAACTTCTTGATGGATATTGAATTAAATTACCCAAATATTCTGTATCATTACAATAAAAAAATTTCAATCTTTCCCCAAATAACTGCCGGTATATTTTTTCATTTGCTGTTGCTGATAAAATTATTACCTTTTGTTTCGGTAAATCTTCCTTTACTGCATAATAAATAATATCGTTAAAACGGTAGCAGGCAGTGCTTTTTATAAATGCAATTACATTGCTATTAAATTTACTGTTTTTTTTTGTTACTTCTTCTTCAAACTGCTCTGCATTTAATACATCTTCGCATGAATTAATAAGGTGGCTAACGTTGTCAAGACATTTTTTTGACCTTGTATAAGGTGGATTGAACCTCCTTTTTGACGTATTTTTTCAGTCTTTGTTCTTTGAAAACAAAAGATACTTTTTTGCAGCAGCAGGGG
>JAAYPI010000204.1 GCA_012519885.1 Bacteroidales bacterium | reverse complement strand
TAATCTGCCATTGTCATTATTAGGAATAATACGTACTGCCAAACCCTCATTTAAGATTTTTTTTCGAGACTCTGCTAATCCCACATTCATTATTATAATTTCATCAGCTTTTAAAAATGCTCCATCAAAGGATAAATGTGCTTCTTTAACAGTAGCTATATCTTGAATAGTTTCTCCTTTCATCAGGCGGAAAGCTACTATAAAGACGAGAACAGCAGCAATTATTCCTCCTATATAATTAGTAAAATAGGTGGCTGTACTTACCAACAAAGCTCCAAACATTACAAGATAATTTCTAGATTCAAAAACACTTGCTATGCCTTCTATATAGTCTTCGCCTCTACCAACTAGCTCATTTTTTTCTAGTTTATTAAGGGTTTCTCTCTCCATATTACGAATGTCTCTGAATTGTTGGGCAGCAATAGCTAAGAAGGTCACGGCAGCAAAATCCTTAGTAGTAAGGGCTGGGATAGCTACTGCTCCAATAAAAGCAGCTATAAAGCCTAGAGATAAATGAGTTACATAACCATGGGGATAACCAGGATAAAAGCGATAATCTGTTTTCAAGATTATTATTCTAGTGATGAATCCGGTTATGGTTCCGAACAAAATAACTTCCGTAAATTTTTCCACAGAATTCACCCCCACGATTATTTAAAAAAAACCTATGGTTTTTTACTTCGGTTTGATTCCTTTTCTTCCGTTTTATTAGAAATAATATGGGGCGACTTACCTAAATGATTCGCCCATTCATTGGTAGTAAATTGTTTTAATTTATTTTTTGCACCTGCAATACTGCCTGTACTAATTAATAAAAATAATCCACCACCTACTAAGACTAATCCTATTATCCACCACAAAGCTGTCCAATCTCCTTTGGTATTAGGAGTGGATTGGGGTGTTTTGGTAGGGGCAACATTTGTTGATATTCCCAGAACACTTGGTAAAGCATCAGCAAACAGTTGACCTCCAACTTCAGCTTTATTTCTTGTGTTTGTGTGGGTTCCAACTTCAATAAGCATAGAACGAGGTGATAAATCCTGATTATAATTTCCTCTAGCCATAAAGATACTTTTGACTAAGCCTGGGTAAATTTCATTCATGCCGGCCTTTACCATTTTTGCAAAATCTAAATTAGCCTGCATATTTTGATTTTGCCTGCCAACCACCAGTCTAATACTAGTTGCATTATTCCCGGCAATTTCCTCCCTATAGAAATTTGGATCAGGAATACCGTCCCTATGAACATCTATAATGGTAGCTGGGCCTTCCTTTAATAAATCTAGAGCAGTTCTTCTGGAACGTCGGTAAGCATTAGCGTCTCTCGGTTCGTGGGGAGTTTTACTATGAACAACATTTACACCTTTTTCTTCTAGCTTTTTGGTCATTTTATCGCCAACTTTGAGTATACCGCCATTTCCCGGTATACTGTCGGTACCATCAGTGGGAACATAGGATTCTGCAGAATGAGTATGATACAGTGCAATGCCCTTATTATCAGTTTGAACAGTAATAGCTGGGTCTTTTAAGCCAATCCTTACGATTTCTTCATATTCAGCTAACACATTTTCACCAATTTTTTTAGCAGTGGCCGTATCCCCGACTATTTTCTCAACACGATAGTGATTATTGTCGGCTGCAATTAATTCGTCCCCCAAATATACAACTCTTGACATTTTATCTAATACTTTACCTTGTTCATCAACAATAGTATAATAACCACCATCGTCTCGTTCATTTTACCAACCTTCTAGGTTTATAGGGTTTAGCACTTCTAAATCGTTGTTTTGATAATAATTTGTTGTAGCAGTGACATTAGTTAGTGTTATAGTTCCAAGTGCAATTATCAGGAACGTAAGTAATGATACTATGCGTTTATTCATTATTACCCCCCCCTTTTTTCTAGATTATTTCTATTTATTGTTTTCCTTAAATCTTTTTTAAAAGCCGGTTTGGGATTATGTTCTGCTGGATTGTCTATATTAACTCCGTCTAAAGCTTTAAGTAGTTCCCGGGGTCTGTCTTCAG
>JAAYPI010000200.1 GCA_012519885.1 Bacteroidales bacterium | reverse complement strand
TAATTTAAAAAACAACATTATGGATTTAACACATTTGCACCCGATGATTGTACATTTTCCGATTGCCCTGCTCATTACAGGTTTTCTTTCGGATATAGCAGGTTTGGCAACCAAACGCGAATTCTTTTCTCAGGCTGGCTTCCTGATGCTGGTGCTTGGGGCGCTGGGCCTTGTAGCTGCATACTTTACCGGCGAACAGGCAGGCGATGCCATTATTGAGACGGGCGCCCTGAAGCAGGCACTCGAAATCCATGAAGACTCTGCCACTTTAACGCTCTGGGCGGTTATCATTGCCACTGCATTCCGTATTTTCCTGGTACTTTTTAAAAAATATGCCGGCGCTTTAAAAATGGTTTCGCTAACTTTGGTTTTTCTGAGCGTACTCGCTTTGGCACGCACGGGTTATTACGGCGGCGAGCTGGTATATAAACATGCAGCCGGGGTACAATTAGACCTGGGTTTTGGGCTCGACGATCCCGAAACAGGTGATTAATATTCAGGTACAACAACAAAAAGAAGCAAGATCATGCGGATACTCATCATTGAAGATGAACCGGGCATTGCACTGTTTTTAAAGGAAGGGCTCCAGGAGGAGTCCTTTGCAGTGGATGTGGCCCGTGAGGGGATTGAAGGGCTGGAAATGGCCCGGGTCAACGAGGGAGAATATGACCTTTTGCTTATTGACTGGATGCTCCCGGGGCTGAGCGGCATTGAGATTGCAAGGCAGATTAGAAAGGACGGCTCCCAGGTGCCCATTATTTTTCTTACGGCCAAAGATACCGTTCAGGACACGGTTTTTGCACTGGAAATGGGGGCAAATGATTACATGAAAAAGCCCTTCGCATTCGATGAACTCCTGGCTCGTATCCGTGTACAATTACGCACCAAAGCCGGCGAAACTTCCCAATTGAGCCACCGGGATTTGATGATGGATCTGAATACCCATCAGGTGTTTGTTCAGGAAGAAGAAGTGATGCTCACGCCCAAAGAATTTGCGTTGTTGGAATTTATATTGCGCAACAAGGGGAAAGTGTGCACCCGTACCCGCATCATCGAACATGTGTGGGATATTCATTTCGATTACAACACTTCGGTGATCGACGTGTATATAAATGCTCTTCGTAAAAAAATTGACAAAGGTTCAGGGGAAAGCCTGATTACCACCATCCGCGGAGTGGGTTATATCATTAAAGAAAAATGAAGTTAAGTTTCAGCAACCGGATTGCCATTTATTTTTTGCTGACTACGGCAGCGCTTATCGTGGTAGTATTTGCCACGGTTTATCTCGTGGTTTACCGCACCGTGTACGATCATCTTGATAATGACCTGAACGCTGAATCGCTGGAGGTTTATAACGGGATTGTAACGTTGGACGACCGCATGATAATTACCAATCCCATGGAATGGGAGGAGTTTGAACATCACCAGATTGAGGTAAACCCTACCTTTATCCAGATCACGGACACAACCGGGAGCATCATAAAAAAAACGCCCAATCTGAATGATGGCCAATTAGATGTTTTTCCTGAATTGAATGAGAAATCTTTTTTCAATACCTATCTCGCCAGCGCTGCAGTGAGGCAGGTGCAGCTGCCCATCACCAACCACCTCGGTAAAACCTTTGGTTACCTCTCAATTGCATCACCGTTAGAAGATTCACAGATGGTGCTGCGCAACCTGCGCTTCGTATTGCTTTTGGCTTTTCCCCTGGCGTTGCTTATTCTTTATTTTACCATCGACCTGCTGGTCAATCGCAACATCAGGCCGGTACACGATATCACCGAGGCAGCCCGGAAAATTACCCGCGTAAACCTAAACCTGCGCGTCGGGCTACCCCGGCATCAGGATGAATTATATACCCTGGCGGGCACCATGAATAACCTGCTCAATCGGTTGCAGGAT
>JAAYPI010000160.1 GCA_012519885.1 Bacteroidales bacterium | reverse complement strand
GTTTTATAGCAAGCGTACTTTCGATTACGATAAGGCAGTAGATGGTATGCGTCAGATATTATGGGGTCTATTTAAAAAAATCGTAATTGCAGATAATTGTGCTGTGTATGTAAATCAAGTATTTGATAATTACGAGGTGCAAACGGGTAGTACCCTTTTAATAGCAGCTATTTTCTTTGCGTTTCAAATTTATGGCGATTTTTCTGGTTATTCAGACATTGCCATTGGAACAGCTCGTTTGTTTGGTTTTAATTTGATGCGAAACTTTAATTTCCCTTATTTTTCAAGAGATATCGCAGAATTTTGGCGTCGCTGGCATATTTCTTTGTCCACTTGGTTTAGAGACTACCTTTATATACCGCTTGGAGGAAGTAGAGGAGGCAAATGGATGTCTGTGCGTAACACCTTGATTATTTTTACAGTAAGTGGTTTTTGGCATGGAGCTAATTGGACATTTATTGCTTGGGGTGCATTCCATGGGTTATTGTTCTTACCCTTACTATTAGCAAAGAAAAATAGAAAAAATACAAATATAGTGGCTGAAAATCGCCTCTTACCTACACCTATTGAATTGTTCCAAATGGGAACTACATTTTTGTTGGTTGTAATAGGGTGGATATTTTTTAGGGCTGATAGTATTGCCGATGCAGTCAACTATATGCAAGGGATGCTACAATTTGGAACTGTAAAAGCATTTTATAGAATTTTAGAACTCAAAGAATTTTTATTCATACTAATATTACTTGTAGTCGAATGGTTGCAAAGAAACAATCAACATGGATTAGAATCTTTTGAGAATTTTGGAAAAGTTTTCAAAAAAAACAAATTTATGCGTATTCTGTTGTATTATACTATTCTCTGTTTAATTTTGTGGTTTAGCGGTGAAGAACAACAATTTATTTATTTTCAATTTTAACTAATGAAAAGATTTTTATTGAATACTCTATATATCCTTTTACCTCTTTTATTAATTGCAGGTATAATGGAAGTATTGTTACAACATATTCCAAACGATTACAAGTATAAGAAGGAATATCTTGAAAAAAACGCAGAAAATATTGAAACCCTAATATTGGGAAGTTCTCATGCATTTTTTGGCTTAAATCCGATATACTTCAGCAAAAAAACCTTTAACACGAGTAATATCTCTCAATCATTGAATTATGACTATCAAATAGTAAATAAATACTTGAATAACTCAACATCGCTACGTACTATTATATTGCCAATTTCTTATTTTACTCTTTTTGGAAAACTAGAGGAAGGAGAAGAAGCTTGGAGGGTGAAAAATTATGTGCTATATTATAGACTGAATACTGCTACAAAATTAACTAATTATTCCGAGATTTTTAGTAATAAGTTTACTGTAAATTTTGATAGATTGTATGCATATTATATTAAAAACGAGTCTAGCATCTCATGCTCTACATTAGGATGGGGGCTAAATTATAAGTCAACTAATGCTCAAGATTTAAGTAAAACAGGAAAAATTGCTAGTGAAAGACATACTCGTAAAGATATTCATTCTATTGAAAGCCAAATCATTTTTAATGAAAATATAACTATATTACAATCCTTAATAGAATGGTGTATAAGTAGGAATGTTAACATAGTTTTTATCACGCCACCTGCGTATAAAACATATACACAATGTTTAAATAAAGAGCAATTATCGATAACAGTAGAAACAATGAATGATATTTGTTCACAATATCCAAATTGTACGTATTTGAACTTATTGAATGACACAAATTTTGTTGCAAAAGATTATTATGACGCAGATCACCTATCAGAAATAGGGGCAAAGAAACTATCAATTAAAATGAATGAAATACTAAATACTCAATTAGAATAATGGAGTATATAACATACAAGTCTCTCACCCATTAGTACGTTTTAGCAAAAATCAATTATATGAAAGTAGCCTATTTACTTGGTTCGTTAAACAGAGGAGGAACAGAAACATTGGTTTTAGATGTGTTTAATAATGCCCATAAATCACCATTTACATTTATTGGCATACATCGAAAGGGAGGTGGTTATAAGGAGCAATTTTATAACAGCAAAGCTCCAATGTACCAATTAAATCTTAAACACAAGTTTGATATTGGCTATATATTTCGTTTACGAAAACTATTGCTCAAAGAATCAATCACAGTAGTTCATTCACAGCAATATATCGACACTTTTTATGCACTTATTGCAAGCTTTGGTACAGGGATTAAAGTATGTCAAACATTTCATGGATATGATTTTAAAGTTTCAACAATCATAAAAAAAGCAATGAAATGGTCTATTAAACTTTCAAGTGCTACCATTTTTGTTACCAATCAGCAAAAAAAGTATTTTCAACAATCTTACCAACTAGCTACAAAGAATAATTTACAAGTGGTACATAATGGTGTTAATTTATCTAAGTTAGACAGTGTTGTATCTGAGAAAATTGACTTACCAGCTTTTCCAACAAACAATAACGAAACCATCGTATTAGGTACTGTGGGTAATTTTGTAGCAGTAAGAGATCAACTCACCATTTGTCGTTTTTTATCATTATTAAAGAAAAAGGGAGTTGATTTTGTTTTTTATTTTGTGGGAGCTCAAAGTCCATCAGAGCCATGGCGTTACACCGAATGTGTGGAATATTGTAAAGAAAATGATTTAATAAATAATGTATACTTTTTAGGATCACGCAATGATGTGCCTGGAATATTAAAAAAATTAGATGCATTTATCTATAGCACAGATCATGATACTTTTGGTATCGCAGTAATTGAAGCTATTGCCTCTGGTATTCCAACCTTTGTAAATGATTGGGAAGTAATGGATGAAATTACCAATCATGGTGAGTGGGCAATTTTATATCAAACAAAAAATGAAAATGATTTAATTGAACAGTTTACTATATTTTTAAATAATTATAAAAACAATAAAGAGGTTTACACGTATAATGCCAATCAGGTAAGGCAAGCTTATAGTATTGAACAACATATTAATAAGCTATATAGCGTATATCAAATGCTATGATTCAATATTTCCCCAAATATTTTACGCAATCTGCTATAAAAGTATATATAGCAGTTTTAGTATTTGTAACAATGGCATTTTTTCGTCATTCTATGTCATTTTTTTGGATAGGATTTGGCTTAATAGAGGTTATGGGCTTCTTTTATTTCAGTAATAAACTATCAAAAGAATGGCAAAGATATTCTGAACGAACGTTTGAGAAGAAAATATTTCGAACAAGTTTAATCATTAGGATTATCTATGTGCTATTTTCTTACTTGTTTTACTATTTAATGACCGATAAACCTTTTGAGTTTGGATCAGCCGATGCTTTTGCATACCATCAGACAGCTGGTTGGATAATTGAATATATGAAAGCAGGGGAGTTATCTACGTACTTTGAGTCTATGAAAGGTAACTATGCCGACGCAGGATACCCATTTTATTTAAGCCTAGTGTATTACATTACTGGATCCAGTATTCTTATTGCTCGTATTGTCAAAGCCTTGCTAAGTGCTTATATGTCTGTACTTATATACCGTTTAGCAACCAGAAATTTTGGTGAAAATGTAGGGAGGATAGCAGCCGTATTTGCAATGCTTATGCCACATTTTATCTATTATTGTGGATTACACTTAAAGGAAACAGAAATGATTTTTTTATCAGTTTGGTTTTTAGAAAGGGTTGATTTTTTATTACGTTCTAAGAACTATTCATTTAAAAATATAATTTTACCCTTATTATTGGTGGGTTCATTGTTTTTCTTTCGCACAGTATTAGGAGTAGCTGCCTTATTTGCAGTTGTTACAGCAGTTTTATTCTCAGATTCTCGGATTATCCATAAGCAAAAAAGACTTTTTATGATGCTTTGGACAATATTAGCTATTGGAGCTTTTTTAGGAGGTACAATAGCCCAAGAAGTTGAAGCTGTTTGGCAAAAGAGCGGAACAGAAGAACAAGCAGCCAATATGGAGTGGCGTACAAAGCGAGATGGTGGTAATGAATTTGCAAAGTATGCAGGGGCTGCTGTTTTTGCCCCGCTTATTTTTACCATACCTTTTCCAACCCTCATACACATTGATACACAAGAAAACCAAATGATGGTAAATGGCAATAATTATGTTAAAAATATTTTGTCATTCTTTGTTATTTATGCCTTTTATCGTATTATAAAAGAAAAGCGTTTGCGACAAAATCCCTTATTATCCTCATTTTTAGTAACATACCTTGCTATATTAGCTTTAAGCCATTTTGCACATTCAGAGCGATTTCATTTGCCCTCATTACCAATTTCGATTATCTTTGCAGCCTATGGTATATCCATTTTTGTAAACAAACATAAAAAGTATTATAGCGTTTGGCTTGTTTTTATATTTTTGGCCATCATGGGCTGGAGTTGGTTTAAATTAGCAGGTAGGGGATTGGTATAAAATAGTTTGAAATAAAGTCATTTTTTATGAGAATTTTAGTCGTTGCAAGTTATAATAAAGGGTATTATGCTCCGTTCATTATTGAGCAAGCAAAAGCGATAGAAGATAAAGGACATAAAGTCGTCTTTTTTGGTATTCAGGGTAAAGGTTTTTTGGGCTATATGTTTAATTATTTTAAGCTAAAAAAAGTAATTAAAACCTTTTCTCCTCAAATTATCCACGCTCATTATGGACTATCTGGATTATTGGCTAATCTACAAAGAAAAATTCCTGTTGTTACCACTTTTCATGGCAGTGATATTAATAATAAAAAAGTACTCCCATTTTCAAAAATAGCAATGAAGTTTTCCGCAATCTCATTGTTTGTTTCCCAAAAAAATATTGATATAGCCTCCCCCAAAGATTGTTTATATCAATTATTACCATGCGGTGTTAATACAGAAAATTTCACACAAGTAGAAAAAGATTATGCAAAATCACGATTAAAACTTGATAATTTTAAAAATTATGTTCTATTTGCTGGCTCTTTTATGAATGAAGTAAAGAATCCTACTTTAGCTAAAAAAGCCATTCAATTACTACACAATGTAGAACTGATTGAACTAAAAGGATATACAAGGGAAGAAGTTAATTTCTTAATGAATGCAGTTGATGCAGTCCTAATGACATCTTTTACAGAGGGGTCTCCTCAGTTTATAAAAGAGGCATTGGTGTGTGGATGTCCTGTTGTTTCTGTGGATGTAGGAGATGTAAAAGATGTTATATTCAATATAGATGGTTGTTATATTGCAGAAAGAGATGAAAAGGATATTGCTAACAAATTAGAACAAGCCTTCTCTTTTAAAGGAAAAACAGAAGGACGAAAAAGAATTGTTAAATTAGGATTAACAAATGAGATAGTTGCTGAAAAATTAGAACAAATTTACCAAGATATTTTAATAAAAAGCATGTGATTACATGTATATAAAGTAAAGTAAATAAAACATAAAAATAAAATTTTATGAATTCCAATATAACCATCAAATACTCCATTACAGAAATCAATCAGAAAGATTGGTCTGATTTTGTGAAGCAACATCCCAAAGGAAATATCTTTCAATCACCAGAGTTGTATGAGGTATATGATAAAATTGATAAGTGCGAACCATATATATTTTTAGCTTATGATGATAACCTTCGCATAGTTGGTTGTTTAATGTCTGTAATATTTAAAGAATACAAAGGTGTTTTAGGAAAATTTACCGAACGTTCTATTGTAATGGGCGGACCTTTGGTAGAAAATGACAATCTCAATATCGTTCAATCTTTGTTGCAAGCTTATAATACAATTATCCAAAAGAAAGCTATTTATTCTCAATTTCGTAATTTATTTGATATGACAAATGTTTTATCAACGATGCAGCATGATGGTTTTAAGTTTGAAGAACATTTAGATATTTTTATTGATTTAGATCAAACACCTGAGGTAATTCGTTCTAGAGTGTCGAAAAACAAACGAGGAAATATTTCTAAATCAACAAACAAAGGAACCATATTCAAAGAAATTACTTCTTACGAAGAGTATCAAATAGCCATAGATTTGGTAAATGGTACTTATAAACGTATTGGCTTGCCATCACTGCCTCGCGAATCATTTAATATGTTTTATCAACTGCTATATCCAAAAGGGATATTAAAAACATTTGCAGCTAGCTACAATAATCAATTAATTGGAGTTAGAATGGAATTGTGTTACAAAGACTGTGTGTACGATTGGTATGCAGGAGCTGATGATAATTACCGCAATCATTATCCCAATGATTTTGTACCCTATCATATTTTAATGTGGGGACAAAACAATGGTTATAAGTATTTTGATTTTGGAGGAGCAGGAAAACCAAATGTTCCTTATGGTGTACGCGAACATAAACTAAAATTTGGTGGCACATTGGTAAATTATGGACGTTTTGAAAAAATTCACAAACCTTTTTTAATGTTACTAGGTAAATTTGGATTTTTTCTTTATAAATTTGTAAAAAAACGGAGAAAAAAGAATGATACCAAAAATTAATGCAAAATATTCATTGATGAATACCATTAAAGGTATTGTTTATGCACTTATCGGCAAACAAAAATATGGATTGCATGAGGAGAATAACACGTATTGTGTCAATCATGCACGTACAGGTCTTAGAATGGCGTTATCCGCTTTGCAATTGCCCGCTAATAGCAAAGTAGGTGTGGGTATGTATAATTGTTATACCGTGATGAATGCCATTAAGATAGCTGGTTATCAACCAGTATTTATTGATGTTACAACAGACTTTGTGCTTGATTTAAAAGACCTTGAAAGCAAAAAGAACCAGTTATCAGCTCTTATTGTAACTCATTTATTCGGTATTCCAAATGATATGACGCAAATAGCAGCAATATGCACTGGTATGCCAATTATTGAAGATTGTGCACATGCTTTTTTATCTAAAGATAGCCAACAACAAGCACTGGGAACAAAGGGTGATTTTGCTATTTATTCAATTGGACAGGGAAAATTTCCTTCAATCGGAGATGGAGGTCTTCTACAGGTAAATAATCAATCCTATTTACCATATATAGAGCAAGAATACACCAATTTATTTAGCTACTCAAAAATAAAAGACGCATTATCTTGTGTAGCAGCATTTAGTAAATCTATATTACATAAACCATTCATTTACAGGTTTATATTACCAATAAAAAAACGAAGTCAGGATAAAAAACTATCTACAACCACCTATGGTCATGTAGAAAAGAAAATGGCAACATCTGTATATAAACGTTATAGGGAAGAACAACCCTATTACCTTACCTATTTACAAAAGCAACAAGATAATACAAGGGAAATACTGCAACATGTACAACACATCGCTGATTGTTATATTCCTTTTATGGATACAAATAATTATAATTGTTTTATGTTACCCATTGTAGCCAATAATAGGGACGCAATAATACAGAAATTTGCAAAGCAAGGTGTAGAAATAGCTCCACATTTTGCCAAGTGTATAGAATGGGGAATGTTATTTGGTTACGAACAAGGAAATTGTGAACAAGCAGAAAACTTAGCCAAGAAAATGCTGGTAATTCCAGTACACTATAATTTATCTAAACAACAATTACATACAATTAGTAAAGCCTTACAATGAAAAAGTTACTTACAAAATTTTGGAATATAATTTTAAGTTCTTTCCCTTTAAATAAAATTAGAAAAATCGCCATTAAAAAGTTAGGGGGTAGTGTTGGGGAAGATGTTTATTTAGGTCCATCTTTTTTATTAATATCTGATACAAGTGCAAAAGGCATTGGGGTTTTTGTTGGAGATAGAGTTTCAATAGCACCACGTGTTACTTGTATTTTAGTATCTGGTGCTAATAAAGCAAAAGTAACAGAGTTAATACCATGGAAATATGGAAGTATTACCTTAAAAGATGATTGTTGGATAGGTACTGGAGCCATAATATATCCAGGTGTTACAATAGGGAAATATGCCATTGTAAGTGCAGGTGCGGTTGTAACCAAAGATGTTCCAGATTATACCATAGTGGGAGGAGTTCCTGCAAAAATTATTAAAACAATTGAAGTAAAAGAATCAATATAAAAAGTAAAAAATATGAAAATATCAATTTTTGGCTTAGGTTATGTAGGTTGTGTAGGTATGGGTTGTTTGGCACAATCTGGACACACAATAATTGGAGTAGATGTAGCTCCCGAAAAAGTAGAAAGAATAAACAATGGACAAGCTACCATTGTAGAAAAAGACATTGACGATATCATTGCAAAAGCACATGCATCGAAAACAATACGTGCCACACACGATTATAAAGATGCTGTTCACAATACTGATATTTCTTTTCTATGTGTAGGTACTCCTTCTACCGATAAAGGTCATCTCAATTTAGATTATATCTACCAAACAGCCAAAGAAATAGGAGAGGCATTGGCTGAAAAACAATCTTTTCATATTGTTGTAATTCGTTCTACAGTGTTGCCAGGTACCAATAATGCTATAAGCACTATTATCGAAGAAGTATCAAAAAAGAAAAGAAACGTTGATTTTGCTGTTGTATCCAATCCTGAGTTTTTACGTGAAGGAACTGCCGTAGCTGATTATATGAATCCACCACTTACAGTGTTAGGCAGTGCTTGTCCGCAAGCCATTGAAATAATGAAAGAACTCTATAAAAACACCAATGCTCCTATCGAGGTGGTAGCTATCGAAGTGGCTGAAATTATTAAATATGTAAACAACTCGTACCATGCACTAAAAGTAGTATTTGGTAATGAAGTGGGTTCTATATGCAAAGAAATGGGTATTGATTCGCACGAAGTGATGAGAATTTTCTGTATGGATAAGCAACTGAATATTTCCCCATATTATTTTAAACCAGGTTTTGCCTATGGTGGTAGTTGTTTGCCAAAAGATTTAAAAGCCCTTAATACATTGGCACACGATTTATATATCGATAGCCCCGTATTGAATGCAATTGAAGATAGCAACCACAAACATCTACAAAAGGCAATACGCTTGATAGAACAAACCAACAAGCGTAAAATTGGTATTATGGGATTGAGCTTTAAGGCTGGTACTGATGATATGAGAAATAGCCCAATTGTAAATGTTATTGAAGTTCTTTCAGGTAAAGGTTTAGAAGTGAGAATTTACGATAAAAACGTGGCTTTATCTCGTCTTATAGGAAAAAATAAAAGTGTTATTAGCGAAAAATTACCTCACTTAAATAATATGCTACAAGACTCATTATCAGACGTAGTAGAGTGGGCAGAAGTGTTGATAATAAGCAACAAAGAGAATGAATTTAAAACCATACCGCATAATGCAAATCAACTTGTACTTGATTTAGTACGCATCGCTGAGCTAGAAAATCATCCTCAGTATGTAGGGTTGTGCTGGTAAAAAACTCAATATAGATGAACATCTGGTTTGATATAACACACGTACCGCCTCACAATTTTTTTAAAGGATTGGTGATGCGATTAGCAAATGAATCGCATAAACTATATGTAACAGTTTTAGATAGAGGTAAACTTGCAAAAATTGTAAGTACTGAACTTGCTGGGATAAAAAATGTATCAGTCGAAATAGTTGGTAAACACAGAATGACTAAATGGTCAGTATTATGGGATGCTAATTTAGTTCGTCTTTATAAGATGTTTGTTTGGAGTAGAAAAAAGAAAATTGATATTTCTTTTTCAACAGGTTTACTTAATTGTATTATTGCTAAATGGAAAAGAATTGATTCATACACATTTATTGATGATCCACAGGCTTTTACCTACAAAGCAATTGTAGCTTTTAGTACTAAAAACCATTCTTGTTTGTACCAAATTCCAAAAGAATATAAACTTTCAAAGAAAGATACCGTTTTATCAGCTTTAAAAGAATGGACATATTTAGCACCTAGTGTTTTTACTCCAAATGTATCCGTGTTAGCAGACTATGCTATTACGCCACATCGTTACCTTTTTGTAAGAGAAGTGAGTGTAGGTACTTCAAATTATGCATCGCAAACAGCTGATAGTATATTACAAATTGCCAACCTTATTCCTAGTGATATGCCTGTATTGCTTTCGTTAGAAAAAAAAGATAAATACAAAGAATATCCACAAAATTGGATTTTGTTGCAAGAACCACTTCAAGATGTACATTCACTGATTTATTACAGTGCAGGTCTTATTTCATCGGGGGATAGTATGGCTCGCGAAGCTTCTTTGTTGGGTGTGCCTTCTTACTATTTGGGCATTAGGTATTCAATGCCTGCCAATGCTGTTGCTGCAGAAGTAGGTAGCTTAGACAACCAACAAACAATAAGTGTTGAAAAGTGGATTGAAAAAACTATATCGTTACAAGAGAGAAAACCATTGTTACAAGAAGAAGTACGTGCTTCAATAAACGAAAAATTCGTAGATATACATGCTTATATGTACAATCTTGTAACACAACATCAACAATAAATGAGAGATTTTACCCTACAAGCATACAAAGATTTACTGATAGCATTACAACAGTCTGCTTATCAGTTTATTACATTCGAACAATATTGTATTGCCAAACAAAGTAATGGGGCATTGCCACCCAAGGTGGTTATATTGCGTCATGATGTAGATTTAAAAGCAGCAAACTCATTGGCTACAGCACAGCTTGAGGCTGAGTTGGGTATAGTTGCTAGCTATTATTTTAGGGTAGTACCACAAAGCAATCAACCTGAGATTATCACTCAAATTGCAGCTTTGGGTCATGAAATAGGCTATCATTACGAAGATATGGGTATTTTTAATGGCAACCATGTACAAGCCATAGCACATTTTCAGCAACAATTGGCTTATTTCCGCACATATTATCCCGTAAAAACCATTTGTATGCACGGCAACCCAACGTCTAAATGGGATAGCAAAGACTTATGGAAACACGCTGATTATAAAGATTATGGCATTATTGGCGAACCCTATTACGATATAGATTTTAGCCAATTCTTCTACCTTACCGATACGGGTAGGTGTTGGGATGGTTACAATGTAAGCGTTCGTGATAAAGTTCCTTTGCATCAAGATAATTGGAATAGTAGGGGACTGAAATTCCATTCCACGTATGATATCATCAAAGGGATTGAGAATGGGTTGTTGACAAAAGAAGGAATTAACCAAATAATGATTACTACACACCCACAACGTTGGACAAATTCAAAAAAAGAATGGATACTCGAATTCATTATTCAGAATTTAAAAAACACCATCAAATATATCCTTTCAAAAAGAAATACCTAAATTTATTACTGTTTTTTACAAAAACAAATGAATTGCAATCACCGCTATAGTGACAATGGTGTAATTCGTATTTTAACATTTGATGTTAAAATTTAGACAAAACAAACCTATTTAATAGGTTTGTTTGTAAAATACCAACGAATATTCACTTTCTTTAATAAAAAACTACTACTTTTGTAGTGAAAATGTAAAATCAACAGATGTGGTGATGACAAAGGCATTAAAATTATATCGTCCGGGCGTACGATTCATTATAATTGATATAGTAATTTTGTTAGTGAATTTTCTGCTTATAACATTTTGGTTAAAAGCAGTTGATACTATCACGGCTCAATCTTACCCCATTTATATTTCTTTTTCAATATTGTGGATGCTATTTCATTATTTGTTTAAGCATTACAAAAAAAATAGAATAGAAAAAGAATATGTTTCCAAATCTTTTAACAGCATTTATGCCAGCGTTATTGCAGCTACACTCAATTTCTTTTTGTTTGAATACGCTTTTCATCACCCTGTTTTCATCATCAATTATTCAATATTTGTTTTAGGTGTTTTACTATTGTCATTGGTACATACTACTTTATATTTCGCTTATTTATATGCCCTTGATATTGAAGAAGTTGCTCCTATTGAGATACGCCCTCCCGCATCATTAGTAAAAGAAGCCTACGAACTTGATAATGACACATTACATACTATTGAATCGTCAATTATTAAAGAGACAAATACCAGGGTATTACAATATTTATCTAAAGTAAGTAACTTAAAAAGTTCCGCAACAAAACTTATTTCATCCGGGTCAATTTTTAATTTTGAGAAATTGCGTACCTATCGTTATGATACAATCATCAACCTTAAACGCTTAAATGATATACGCGGAATAAACGTATTATTTTCAAAAATTAATGAGAAACTACCTGATAATGGTATATTTATTGGTTGTTTTGAAAATAGTGGCGTGAAAAAACGAGACATATTAAAAAAATACCCCAAAGGTATTAATTGGGTAATTTATTCATTTTATTATTTTGTAAAAAGGGTTATTCCCAAAATATTTATCACACGTAGGCTGTATTACGATATAACGCAAGGTCGAAATAGGGTGCTCACAAAAACTGAGGTATTCGGTCGTTTGTATTATTGTGGATTTGAAATTATTGGCGAAAAGAAGATTCAAAATCAAATATTTTTTATTGCACGTAGAAAACAAGAACCAAATCCAAGAAAAAAACGTCGCTACGGTCCTGTAATACAATTAAAACGTATAGGTAAAAATGGACGCATGTTTAAATTTTACAAAATGCGTACCATGTATCCATACTCAGAATTTTTACAAGCCTACATATACGAACACAACAAATTGCAAGAAGGAGGTAAGTTTAGTCATGACATACGTATCAGTACTTTAGGTAAGTTTTTTCGTCGTTTTTGGATTGATGAGTTGCCTATGATTCTCAATTTTTTGAAAGGAGATATGAAATTAGTTGGAGTACGTCCAATCAGTCAACACTACTTTAGTTTATATAGCAAAGAGCTCCAAGAAAAACGCATTCAATTTAAACCAGGATTATTGCCTCCATTTTATGCAGATATGCCTAAAACATTGGAGGAGATTGAAGCCTCTGAAATGAGGTATTTGCAAATGTGTGAGAAAAAAGGTGTATTGATTACCGATATCATTTATCTTTGGAAAATTTTTGTCAATATTGTGTTTAAAAGAGCTAGAAGTAAATGAGTATAGTGATACAAATTAATAAAAAGAAAAATTGCACCCTTTGTTGGTGTTTGATTTTTTTCTGTTTTGCCTTATTTTTATCACAAACTGCACATGCACAAGCCAATGCTGAACACATCTCTTATTCTCGCATATACGACTTTTTAGATGAACTGGCGAATGATGGTATCATTGAGTTAAATTCAAGCATAAAACCATACAGTAAAAATTTTATTGCCAGCAAATTGCAAGAAGCACAAAAGGCAGATTCTTTGCTAACCAAACGTCAAAAAGGTGATTTGGTGTTTTTTATGCAAAATTACGCACTTTTTTACCAAAATTTTCCCACCTCTCACCTTCCTCTTGTACAAAAAAATGCGTGGAATGTGGCATTGGTCGAACCTGCAGTTCATTATAAAGACAATTTGGTGTCAGCAAAAATAACACCATTATTAGGGATGCATATCTATAGTAATCGACACGGTGCTATTACACACCGTTGGTTTGGTGCTGATATGTATATGAATATTGGTAAAAACATTGCTGTTTATGGAAGTTTGCGTGATAATTCGTACAGTGGAGAATACTTATCTTCGTTACCTGTAAATGCAGCACGTTTATCACAACCTGCTTACCTTAACGATTTGCCTGGTGTTGAATACAAAGAAGCAAACTATGGTGGCGATTTTAGTGATAGTAGAGGAGGAATTACGTTGCATAACGAGTGGGGAAGTATTGGTTTAATCAAAGACAATGTAAGCTGGGGAGATAACTACAACGGTTCAAATATATTATCAGGAAGAGCTCCTTCATTTCCAATGATTACAATGAAACTAAAGCCCACATCTTGGTTTGAATTAAATTACATACATGGTTTTCTGATTAGCAATGTACTAGATAGCAGTTATTACTATATTGAGCAACATACCATTGATGGCGAAAAAAAACATTATCGCCCTATGAATAAGTTTGTAGCTGCCAATATGCTAACTTTCACCCCAATTCCGAAATTGAATATTTCAGTGGGTAATGCTATTGTGTATGCCGAAAGAAGTATTCAACCCGCATATTTGATACCAATTGCTTTCTATAAATCAATTGACCATCTATTAACAAAAGGAATTAAAACAGAAAATCAAAACTCACAATTTTTTATTAATGTAAGTTCTCGAAATATTAAGCATTTACATCTATATGGTAGCATGTTTGTGGATGAAATAAAATTTTCACGTTTCTTGCCTTCAAATCCAGAAACTAATCCAATATCATACAAAGGTGGATTCCATTTATCAAATTTCCCTATTTCAAATCTATCATTTACCACTGAATTTACTTACAGTACTATGGTAAATTACAAGCATTCGATAGAAAGTTTAACATGGGCATCAAATTCGTATAATTTAGGTCATTATTTAGGTGATAATTCTCAAGAATTATT
>JAAYPI010000159.1 GCA_012519885.1 Bacteroidales bacterium | reverse complement strand
GTTTTATAGCAAGCGTACTTTCGATTACGATAAGGCAGTAGATGGTATGCGTCAGATATTATGGGGTCTATTTAAAAAAATCGTAATTGCAGATAATTGTGCTGTGTATGTAAATCAAGTATTTGATGATGCAGATGTGCTGCCTCGATTAATAATTCATGCAAATCGCGTTACTTCAGTAGATACAAATGTATACTATTACACACAACGTAAAGGCTCTTTGTTTAATGCCATAACTCCTCAAAGTGCAGAAAAGAAAATTAATGGTTGGATGTTTTTAAGTACTGTATATAATGAATTATATACAAACATAAAACTTCAATCAACTAAACGATGGTTTAGTGCTATGATGACAACAGCATATTTAGGAATATTTCAAACATCTGCACAATATGTTCCAAATAAACAATGGAACTATATAGAGTTATTTAAGCAGAATAATAGAATACCCATGTCACTATATGGTAGAATTTGGACCAAACGCATACATATAATTGGAGTTGTACTGATGCCTAAATTATATACATGGTTTTATAAAAAGATATACTAATTGCATAACTATTTTATGTAATAACATAGAACAATAAAAAAACTACTGCTTGTATTTGGAACCCGTCCTGAAGCCATAAAAATGGCACCTTTGGTTTTGGAATTCAAGAAATATCCACAGCAATTCGAAACAATTGTTTGTGTTACAGGACAGCATAGAGAAATGTTAGATCAGGTGTTAAATCTGTTTGATATTAAGCCTGATTAAATTTGAATAAATGAAACTAAACATACATAAAAGTAGCATATTTATTAGGTTTACACTAAAAAAAATATTTTTTAGCAAAATTTTGAACAGATAATTGAATTAATTAGTAGTATCTATTCCCATTTTTACTATTTTTGTAAACTAATTTGAATATTTTATGAATGCACTCGCAGAAATAGGAGCGGTTCCAGTTGATTTTTCGCTACTGAAGGCGATGTATCCTAATCACAAATCGATACATAATAAAATCAGTGAGTTAGAAAATGAAGGAAAACTTATTCGCTTGAAAAAAGGTTTGTATGTGGTTGCTCCCCAAGAGAGTGGTATGGTGTTATCTTCAGAGTTGATAGCCAATCATTTATATGGTCCATCTTATGTTTCCAAAGAGTCTGCTTTACGTTATTATGGCTTAATTCCTGAACAGGTTTATACGCTGTATTCAATGACCACAAAACATGCTAGAAGTTTTACAAATGCATTAGGCACATTTGATTATACACACTGTTCGAACGATTATTTTACCATAGGTATTAGGCAAGAATCGAAAGAAGGTTTGTTTTTTTTAATGGCAACTCCAGAGAAAGCTTTGTGCGACTTAATTATAAACACACCCAACCTAAATCTCCGTTATCAAAAGGAAATCAGAACCTATTTAGAAGAGGATATACGGTTTGACATGCAGGCATTTTTTAAGATGGATGTGGAAATTTTAAAACAATGTCTGTTGTATGGTAAAAAAAAGCCTATCATTACCAATTTAATTCACCTCATCAGAAAATCATGAATCCAATGTTTGAACAAATGATTTCGTCCTATCAAATGGTGACCGATAAGGATAGACGAAATGCCATGTATGAAGTTATGCAAAAAATAACGTTAGCTGGACTTTATCGAGGAGGTTTTTTCGATAAAGCTGCGTTTTATGGCGGAACTTGTTTACGGATTTTTCATAACATGGAGCGATTTTCAGAAGATATGGATTTTTCTCTTTTGGTGGCCGATGACTCGTTTAAAATTGAGCACTATTTTCCCGCTATTATCGAGGAGTTCCATTTGGTAGGCCGAGAGGTGGAGATTACTAAAAAAGATAAAACACGGTTCAGCAAAGTTGATTCAGCCTTCTTAAAGGATGATACAGATGTGTATGATGTGGTATTTAAGACTGAGAAAAGCTTGAAAATAAAAATAGAGGTGGATACCCAACCTCCGTTGCAATTTCAAACTGAACATAAATTGTTATTGCGTCCCTATTCGTTTATGACACGCTGTTTTACACTGCCTAATTTATATGCGGGGAAAATGCACGCATTAGTTTTTAGAACCTGGAAAAATCGTGTAAAAGGACGTGATTGGTATGACTTTGAATGGTACGTTCGCCATGAAGTTCCCTTAAATTTTACTCATCTACAAGAACGTATTAGGGTTTTTAATGGCTTGGAGATGGATGAAAACCAATTTTTACAACTCCTTAAGGAGCGGTTAGCTTCCACTGATATCAAACAGGTGAAACAGGATGTGGAACCTTTTATAAAAAACCCTAAAGCATTGGAAATTTGGACCAATAACTATTTTTTGCAGTTGGCTGACTTGATTAAATTTGAATAAATAAACATAAACACACATGAAAGTAGCGTATTTATTAGGTTCATTGAACAGAGGTTCTTAATGAATACAAGGTATGATGCTATTACATGTATAAAAACAATTGAATTGTAAGATTTTCTGAAATAATTAAGTACTTTTGCAAGCAAATTGATTATTCCTAATTTTTAATAACTCAGTATGTTATTTAATTCATTAGAATTTGCCCTAT
>JAAYPI010000158.1 GCA_012519885.1 Bacteroidales bacterium | reverse complement strand
TTTCAATGTCTTCTGAAAAATATAATTTATTTAAACTTGTAATTGTAAGTAAACCATGATGATTACGAACTTTTAAACGAAAACTTTTTGGACGTTGATGTGTAGCTGTCATTTCATCAAAGTCGTTCCGCATTTCTTCGGTTGCCATTGTAATATAGTTAAACCATTCAAAAATTTGATTGGTCGTGTACAATCTGCATAAATCGACATAACCAGAACGATAGCCAAACCAACGTCCCATTTGCATAAGTGAATCGTACATTCTTGTTGTTCTTATATAATATGAAACCGACAAACCTTCCAAAGTAATACCTCTTGATAAACGACTACCACCAACAGCAATTACAGACAAGCCGTTTTCGTGTCTGTTGTAGTCAATTTCTTGAATGTTGTGATACTCTAAATTTGTTGTTGAACGTGTGCCATGAACAGAGCGCACATCTATTTTTAAAACCGCATTTTTAAGTTCTTTTTTTACATCCTCCCATTTATGCTGTTTTATTCTGATGTCTATATAATCCAAATTTTCCAAAATATTTTGCGTAGTTGGTAAAAAATCTGTCTCATAGAGTTCTTTCAGTTCGTTCAGTAAGGGTTCATCTTCACTTTGAATTGCATTTTTATATTCTCTTATTTTTTCGTTTGTTAAATATGCAACTCTATCAATCCACCGCACAAGTAAAGCAACGTGAATTAACATTGAATTGTGTTTATCTTCATGTCCTCTTACTCTACGTATTGCACAAGTAAGAATGAATGATTTTATTGCACGTTCCAAACTCGGAGGAAGATATTCTGGTAAAATATTTTTATTTTCTCTTTTAATAGTTCTAAAAAATGGCGGGTCATAATCGTTAATTTCTCTAAAAATATCTAACGGTTCTTTTGTTAGTTCTGGATTCGCATTTTCATAGCCAAATATTTTAGCAGCACCAATGTAATTAGTTGGTGCTTTTAGATTGATAATAAAATCTCTCGGAAATAAATCTTCGCCGATTTTGTATTTCCTATTTTTTATCGTTGTTGTCAGTTCTTCGTTATAATCTTGTGAAATAAACAAGTTTGCATAAGGTGTTGCTGTGTAACCAATGAAAGTATTTTGGTTGAATATGTTTAGCAATGTCCTGATTAAACGATTGATTGTTTTAATGTCGTTTATATCTTTTGAGGCATTAACAGAAGCGGCATCAGCTTCATCATCTATTATCAATGCTGGAACATCAAAAAGTTTCGGTGTCCCGTCTACATATATTGTATTTACGTCTTTTGAAAACCAATCAATTAAATTTTCAAGAATACTTTTGTTCTTCTTGATGACGAAAACAATAGGATTTTTTCCGATAGGAATATTTAATCTGTTGGCTACGGACTGACTAAAATCGCCCTCATCTCCACTTTTGTAGTATGCAGAAGTAAGCGAATAAATATCTGTTCCAACATTGTAATTCCCCACACCTAAAATTTTGTTTTCTTTTTCTCGTATAAATGCAGAACTATTTCTTCCTATATAACCAGAATCAATTCTTTCTTGAGTTTGTCTGCGAAGTGAACTAATTGTTCCTGCAATAATAATAACAACTTTATAACCAGCATCAGTGGCTTTATTGATAAGCCCAACATAATTGGATGTTTTTCCCGACTGAACATGCCCTACAACCATTCCTCGTCTATCCCACGAACCTGCTTTTTGTGGATTAACACATTTATCAAGAATTTTATCAGTAAAATCATCTAAATCGTTTATGGGAAATGACGGATCTTTTTTCGTCATATACAATTTATATCTATTCCACAATTCAAAATTGATATTTACTTTTTTTTCATTAAGCCAAGGCTCAATATCTTCGGACAAAATTGTTATTTCGCCTTTCCCTATACTAAAATCAGCACACAAAATTTCAAATAGTTCTTGTTTATCAAAAGTTTGTCCTTCAATTATATTGATTGCAGATGTTTTTTCAATCACAGACAATAGATCTTTATCTGTAATTTGTCCCTGATGAACTTGTAACAAAGTATGTGCGATTGCTCTTGCTGATTCTAGTAAACTCATTTTAAAAACTCATTTATAAGTGGGAATAAATTAAAAGGTGTTGAATTCATAATTTGTTGTTGTGCTAATTCTTTTGGTACACCTTGAGAAACATTTATTTTGTACAATTCAACGGCCAAATTGATTAATTCATCACTTGGCTTGTCTATTTGTTTTTCTAATTCGTGAAACGCTGGATCTTCATTTTGATTTGATAAAATTAACTCAATTGGAACGTTGTCTTCAAGCAGTTTTAAAGCTTTCCCTACTAATTTACTATTTTCTTCTAACAACGATTTTATAATTGGGTGTTTTCTGTTGATTTTGTATTTCTTAATTCCTTCTCTTGTTTTTTCATCCATCCACAATGGCTCATGGTTTACATTTCCGCTTTCGGAAATTGTTTTTTGTCCACGCCAATTATAGATTTTTGCTGATTTCATAATTGCCATTCTTGCAATTCGGTCAAGTTCTTTACGAATTTCTATTGGAGGAGTTGCTGTCGATTTTTTAATGTCTAAATGCCAATTAAAATCATTTGCGTTTGTAAAATTAATTGCAATTCTTGCTAATTTTGAATAATCTCGTTTCTTTTGCAGTCCGAGCCAATCGCCTACAACAAGCAATCTGTCACCACGATAAACATAGAAACCTTGTTCTTGAAACCAGCCTAACGAACCTCCCGTTTTTTCGTAATCAGTTTGTCCAATTTCTGACATGTGAGGTAAAATGAAGTAAATTATTTCAACATTGTCAAATATTTCGGGTTGCCCCATTTCTGGCTTTGGATTTAGGTTTAACAAAAACGGATTATATGATTCAATTTCATCATTTTGAAAAAAAATTTTTATTCGTTTACTTTCAATAAATTTGTGAAATACTAAACCCAAATGTTGTTTTACTTTTACCATTTCTTGATAAAAAGCGTTTTTTACTCTTTCGTTTGTTATTTCTGCATTACCAACTATTCGGTCTAGCTTTTCCCAAAGTACCAATGTGCCTGATTTTTGTTTTTCAATTTTTTCAAGAAAAGATATGTCAGAAACGTTATCTAACAATTGCCATTCATTCTCTTGATTGATAAAATCAATATCCCAACAACGCTTTACTATTTTGTTATTTTCTTTTTTAGAAATACAAGTAAGACATTTACATTGTGAAAAAGAAGCAGTTTTTAAACCCATTCCAAAACGTCCCAAATCTTTTTCATTACGTTCTTCCTCAGGGTCTTTACTTCCTGGTGTCATTGCTAAAACAAGTTCTTCTTTATTCATTCCAATTCCATTATCGGAAATAGAAATAAAAGAACTTTTACCATTCCATTTATATTCAATACGTATTTCGTCTGCATTTGCGGAAATTGAATTGTCTATGATGTCAGCAATAGCTGTAGAAAGGTTGTAACCAAAACTTCTATAAGAATTAATTGTGGATTTTGGGTTTGGATTGGCTATTTCTGCTTTGACTATATCATTCATATCATTTTTTTGATTTTTTCAGCAATTTTTTCAGCCATTAAAGGAGGAACTGCGTTACCAATTTGTTTAAACGCTGATGTTCGGCTCCCTTCAAAAAAATAATCATCAGGGAAAGACTGTATCCTTGCCGCTTCTCTTACACTTATAGAACGATTTTGTTTTTTATCAGGGTGGATATAATAGTGTCCATCCATTGCTATATGTGCTACTACAGTGTGTGAAATACCTTGTCCATTTACAACTTGAAAACGATTTGTAAAAACAGCTGTGTTTTGGTGTCTGATAAGATTTTCAGGAAGTTCATTGTATTTTAAACGTTTCCCTTTATTCCATTCATCAACAGCAATACGATAAATTTCTAAATCGTTTTCATTATTGGGTCTTGCTATATGTTGTGTAACAATCTCAAATCCATTTCTAATTTTTGATTGCTTCAAATATTCTGTTGCTGGTTTTGCATATTTAATAGCGTTTAAAGTACCTTCTCCATTTTTTAAAGGTTTTAAGTCTGCAAACAAGTCCTTTAAAACTTGACAATTGTTTTTTT
>JAAYPI010000157.1 GCA_012519885.1 Bacteroidales bacterium | reverse complement strand
TGCTTTTCAAAAAAGGCAAATTCGATGAAATCGATCAGCGAACCTATTTTCGCGAGGATGTTTTTGCTTCGCTCCTTTGGCAAAATGACCACCGCCCCAATTTAGCTCATTTAGAACGGGCGGAGGCAAATTTTGAAATTCTCATCAAAGGGATAAATTACGGCGTTTTCCGTCTAAAACTTACCCATAATAGCCGTAAAGACACAGAAGCTTATCGTCAAAAAAATGCGATGACCCAAATTCATTGGGGCGATGTAAAGCCCATTATCGCGCAACGTGATTTATTGGGTCGAGAGTTACGCCTTTACTCTAGAATTTCCGACTCGCAATCTTTCACGATTGAAATTGATTAATTTTATTCTTCATCGCAGGAGGTTCTTTGCCTTCTGCATTTTAGCTTTTTCCAAGCATTATACAGCGTATTTTGCTCATTTTTTGACAAACCAATCCCACTCAGAACACTTTTATCTTGCTCATGCAATATATCATCAATGTTAAGTTGCCTTATATCTTTATCAAGCTTCTTTAGATTTGGCCTAATTCCGCGAGGAATCGGAACAACCATTTTTTCAATCTCACTTGGTACAAGTTCAAGAACACCTCCACCATAGTGCCGTCCTTCCAATTCAGCACTCAAAGCTGTTAATGAATTAACAAAACAGTAAACCAGCACCTCTGGTGACACCTGTGTTGTTTTTATGCGGTATGCTGTATCGGTTGTATATGCCCCAATATCGTTGTAAATCAACCTAGGAATATCATGGGCTCTTTTTAGCATACCTATTTGTGTCACATATACAGAAGGTACTGTGTACCAAGGCTTTCTAATTTTGCATTTGTACCTTTTATGCAGATCTAGCTTCTCACCCATAGCAATATATTTCTTTGCCCCGCTGTTTAATTCTTTTTGCGATTTAATTTTGAACCAAATAAAATTTGTTGGTAAACCCTTATTTGTATTCGTAGTATGTTGTTCTTCATTGTATATAACACCAGGGCAATGTTCGCTTCTCCCGAACATTGGGTAAGCCCACTCTGACAAGTTGTATTTTTTAACAGTATCATCATTAACAAGAAAGAACTTATTGGCACCAGTTACTAGTCCGACATCAACATCTGCAATTTCGTCAAATGTGAATACCCGTTCATTTTCAGCTAGAGAATCATATATTTCTCGTTCTTTTGTGTTTAATAATGCTCGTGTCCATTTTCCTTCAATAGTTTTTCCATTAATGAACTCTGTTCCATTGAAATAATTAGAAGGATTCCTATTTAGGAAATCTTTACCAACAGTACGAACTATGCCAACGCCATTACCTTTTTCTGTAACTGCTTTTTTCTTTTCAGCTAAAATAATGACTGCCCCTTGCAGTGTATCCTCGAACCAAATATCTTCTGGATCAAATATTACTATCTTGCTGCAATTCGTTCCAAGAAAAGACCTCAAAGCTTGCGCATGCATAACATGCATAATTTCAGCTGGTATAACCATTCCCAATCTACCACCAGGTTTAAGCAAACCAACAGCAGTAACCACGAATGGTACCCACGCATTGGTATGACGCCTAAATGGTAGTGAAAAACGCTGATATATTTGCTCAGCATAAGCTTGCGAATTCGCTGGTAGATACTGATACCGAATAAATGGTGGATTTCCAACTACACCATCATAAAAATGAGAAGTATCTCTACCTTTCAAAAACCATTCTAAGAAATCTTTATGAGAAATATTTAAATTAAGATTGTTAAAATGATTAGCTCGCTTTTTAGATTTCTCGAACTCCGATTTTTCTATTTCAAAAGCATCTATGTTGATCTCTTTGTTTACTACCTTAGCAATAGCTTCAATAAAGTTACCGTCACCGCAACTGGGCTCAAGTATATTCTTACAATTCGCAGGTTCAGTTACCCATTTGGAAATAAACAAAGCTAGATCAGGAGGTGTGTAATACCCTCCACGTAATTTCTGAGCGGTTTGGTTTTCTTTAAACTGCATTTTATACCTTCTTTTCATCTTTTGCGTTTGGGTTACTATCTTTAAAAAGGTCCGTTTGTGCACCATTATAAGCTAGATTATTAGCTTCAGCAACAAACCAATCCTTTAAAGTTTGTTCTCTGCGAGCCAGCTCTAGATAGAGATCCTTTTTTAATTTGGGATCAACCTCTAAAACAATCCTTCCAGATTTTCCTCTTGCCATACTACCTGCCTCTATGTGTAATGTTACATATGTAATATAACATAACTTTGAAGCAATACACAAGCCAAAAGGAAGGTCATTTCTTGTAAGGGAATTAAGAAATTTTGATCGGAGCGCGGGGGAAATTAGGAGCCCAGCCAAACCAACGCACAACAGGCCCATGCCGGTGAGTACACCCAAATTACCGTCTGTAAGGGAAAATATTGTAGATTAAAATATTATAGGCGGTAACTTCGGCATGGGCCGGAACGTTAGTGTCCATATCTGCCTATGCGGAAAGAAAGACCCTCGCAGAGTTTGGAAAAGAGAATTGAGTATTGATTATAGAAAATTATTAAAGAGAAAAATAAATAGAAATTATTCATGAATAAAAGA
>JAAYPI010000156.1 GCA_012519885.1 Bacteroidales bacterium | reverse complement strand
TTACAGCGATTTATTGATACTGCACATCATTTTGGAATGAAGAAAATTATTCGTGTTTGTGCTGACAACATGCTTCTGGATATGCAATCATTAAACAGAATAATCGATTGTTTGGAAATTAAAGAAGATGTTGACTATGTCGCATTTTCTACCTCACAAGGCTTGCCCACAATTAAGACTCACTACGGATTTTGGGCAGAAGGGGTTTCGGTATCCGCTTTAGAAAAAATAGAAAAAATGACAGAAGAAGCTCTGTTTCATGAACATGTAACGAACTATATTTACACTTATCCTGATAAGTTTTATATCTATTATTTTAAAATTCCTACAGAGCTGGAAAAAAAGAAATACATTCGTCTTACAATTGATACGGAAACAGATTTCAATAATTTGCAATATATATACGAGCAACTTGTCGAGCAAGAATTGGAAATAAATATTGAGAATGTGATAAAAATAGTAGATGAAGCGGAAGATGTTATAAAAAAAATGAAACAACAAATTGAACTAAATACAAAATAAAATGAAACACACATACATAATTGGAGAAATTGGTCAAAATCACAATGGCTCTGTTGATATTGCTAAATTGATAGTAGATTTAGTTGCTAGACCGATAAGAGAAGAAACTTTCGGGATTGACCTCAAACCAATGGATGCCGTAAAATTAACAAAACGTGATTTAGCATGTGAGCTGACATCAACAAAAATGAACGAAATATATGCATCACCACATGCTTTTGGTAAAACGTATGGCGAGCATCGGGCTTTTCTTGAACTTTCAGATGAAATGCACCATGAGGTGTACCGTCATGTTAAAACAAAAGGTCTTGATTTTGTTGAAACATTGTGTGCCGTAAATTGTCTTTCGCTACTGAAACTGTTTACTCCCGATTATTTAAAAGTAGCAAGTCGCGATTTAACTAATTTGCCACTCATTAATGCTTTAGCAGAAACTAAAATCCCTATTATTTTATCAACAGGGATGACAGGAGAAAAAGAATTAGACGACGCATTAGATGTTGTAACACGTTATCATTCAAATATATCTATTCTTCATTGCGTATCTGAATATCCTACACACCCCGATAATCTTAATTTACGGACTATTTCTTACTTGAAAAGAAATTATGGAAATTATCGAATTGGATTTTCTGATCATACTATTGGAATCTCGGCACCTATTGCTGCGGTTGCACTGGGAGCTGAGATTATAGAAAAACATGTTACCATTGACCGAAGAATGAAAGGTACCGACCAGATTGGTTCTTTGGGTCCCGATGGTGTAAACCGGATGATACGTGATATTCGACTTGCAGAGAGAGGGTTAGGAGAAGAGATAATAACAGAAAAAGAAAATATTAAAGTTACTAAAATAAAACTCGAAAGGTCTATTGCATCTTTGAGAGAATTGAAAAGTGGCGAAATAATTACTGAAAATGATATACACATGCTGAGTCCGGGAGATGGGTTCAAGTGGTCGCAAAAAGATAAAGTAATTGGGCGAAAAGTAAAAAAAACAATTCCCAAAAACGAAATTATTTATCCAGATTTTATTGAATAAATATGATACTTCCTAAATTAATGATTACAGATATAGATGGTGTTTGGACAAACGGCGGAATGTTTTATACCGAGCAAGGCGATGTAATGAAACTTTTTTCGGTAAAAGATGGTTGGGGGGTTTCTATGCTTCGTCTATATGGAATCGAAACCGTGATTATGACAGGTGAACAAACAGATATTGTTGCACAGCGAGCAAATAAACTAAAAATAGAAAGGTGTTTCCTTGGTGTAAAAGATAAATTACAGAAAGCGAAGGAGCTCTGTAATGAACTACAAATTTCGTTAAAAGATGTGGCTTTTATTGGTGATGATATTAACGATCTTCGTCTGCTACAGGCAGTTGGTTTAAGTGCTGCTCCCGCTAATGCTCCACATTACGTTAAATCTGCTGTGGACATCGTTACTGTTTCAGAAGGAGGAAACGGAGCTTTTCGAGAATTTGTTGAAACAATATTGGTTGAAAATGGGTTGTTTGAGGATGCCTTGAAGCGTCTTTTGTAACTTAGTCTCTTGTTTTTGTATAAAACTTTTTAATCCGTTTATTTTTGAAACAGAAACTAGACAGTTATTGGATTTCACGAGGAAATAGTTCAAAATAAAACATTGAATTTAAAATATTACAATACGATTATTTATAAGCCCTTATGGAAATATCCTTTATAGCACATAAAGTATTTAATTGAGCCGTTGTAGTAGCTTTCTTATCATCATATTAATTAAAAATATATATCTTTGTCGGTTCGTTTATTACTCATGAGATTGAAACTGTAATGAAACTTGCTATTGTAATTCTAAACTGGAATGGAGC
>JAAYPI010000155.1 GCA_012519885.1 Bacteroidales bacterium | reverse complement strand
TTACAACTAGTTAACGAAATTCGTACCGAAGGATGCTATTGTGGCAACGAAGAAGTAAAACCTGTAAACGAAGTACTTTGGAACGATAAATTAGCAAGCATAGCCACCCAACATAGCCACGATTTATTTACATATACAAGCAAAAATGAGAATAAATTTGTTTATCTCAGTCATATAAGTACGGATGGCTCTACTCTTGACGACCGTCTTAAAAAAGCGAACGTTACCGCGAATAACATACGCGAAAACATTGGATATGTTCAAGGAAACGAACGTATCATTGTTGATTATTGGATAAACAACCCAGAATCATGCAAAAATTTAATGCATCCAACAGCTGCCAGCATAGGCATTGGACGCAGTGGAAATTTTTGGACAATGTTATTAACAAGTGCTTTTATTACAAAATAATTTTTTTACCTTTGTGCGTTTTACAAAAGAAATAACTTAACCTAATAATAAACTGTTATGCAAACAATTGACAATTTTAATTTTGCAGGAAAGAAGGCGTTTGTACGCGTTGACTTCAATGTTCCGTTAGACGAAAACTTTAACATTACCGACGATACCCGTATTCGTGCGGCTATGCCTACGTTGAAAAAAATCCTTGCCGATGGTGGTAGCGTTATTATTGCATCGCACATGGGCAGACCAAAGAAAAATCCAGATGCAAAGTATTCTCTACAATACATTCTTAAACACGTAGAAAAATTACTAGGTGTACCTGTAAAATTTGCTGCCGATTGTGCAAAAGCTAGCGATATGGCTGCTTCGCTAAAAAACGGAGAAGCGTTACTACTCGAAAATCTTCGTTTTTATGCCGAAGAAGAAGGCAAAGCTCGTGGATTAGCCGAAGATGCTACTGACGAAGAAAAAGCTACAGCTAAAAAAGCAATTAAAGAAAGTCAAAAAGAATTTACCAAAACATTGGCATCTTATGCTGATTGTTATGTAAACGATGCTTTTGGTACTGCTCACCGTGCTCACGCTTCAACTGCGTTGATTGCAAAACACTTTGACGAAAACAACAAAATGTTTGGTTATTTGATGGAAAAAGAAGTATTGGCTGTTCAAAAAATACTATCAGATATCGAACGTCCTTTCACCGCTATTATGGGTGGTTCTAAAGTATCTTCTAAAATTGAAATTATTGAAAACCTGTTGGGTAAAGTAGATAATTTAATTCTTGCTGGTGGAATGACTTATACCTTTAGCAAAGCAATGGGTGGTAATATCGGTATTTCTATCTGCGAATCAGACAAATTAGACTTAGCTCTTGAGTTAATAGAAAAAGCAAAGAAAAATAATGTAAACTTGGTATTGGCTGTAGATGCTAAAATTGGTGACGATTTTTCTAACGACTGTAACACACAATTTGTGTCTGTTAAAGAAATTCCTGATGGATGGGAAGGTCTTGACATTGGTCCAGAAACTGAAAAAATATTTGCAGAAGTAATTAAAAACTCTAAAACAATCTTATGGAATGGTCCAACAGGTGTATTTGAGTTCGAAAACTTTACAAGTGGCTCTAAAGCTGTAGCGAACGCTATTGTTGAGGCTACTAAGAAAGGTGCCTTCTCACTTGTTGGTGGTGGCGACTCTGTTGCTTGTATCAATAAGTTTGGATTGGCTGACCAAGTAAGCTATGTATCTACAGGTGGTGGTGCGTTACTTGAAGCTATCGAAGGAAAAGTTCTTCCTGGTATTGAAGCTATTCGTGGTTTCTAACTTAAGATTCCCTACTTTTATCATAAAAATGCTATCCACACGGGTAGCATTTTTTTTACAAATTATTGTAGGCAGGTATCTCGTTCAAAAAAATGTATTGCTGCAAATCAGTATCTAGTTTACAACAAAAATGTTGTTTCCCATTGCTTATAAGAATGTATGGAACTTGCAACACACGATTGTATAGCATCACTTGATCAAATACCGCTTGGCTTATCTGTATGTCAGGTGATTTGTATTCTATTAGCATAATTGGTGTGTGTGCTGTGGAATAAATTACTGTATCGCACCGCTTATTCATTGTGTTTATACGTAATACACATTCGTTAAAAATCATTGTTTTAGGATAAGCTCGTTCATTTTGTAAATACGCACACATCTGTTGACGCACAAGCTCTTCGGGCGTGGCACGCACATACTTAGCACGATAAGCATCCAAAATATATGTTTTTTCCGCCTGCTTTTTTACACGAAAAGTGTAACGAGGTAATTCAAATTCCAACATTTTTAGTACTTTTGCTGTAATTAACACCGCAAAGGTATGAAAACAAAACAAGAAATCATACAAAATTGGCTACCACGATATACTGAACGTCCATTAAAAGACTTTACAGATCTTATTTTGTTGACAAATTTCAATAATTATGTAGATGTTTTTGCTGAATGGTACAACGTTCCTGTGTTAGCAAAAAATGGGATGATGCGCAATGCTTCGGCTGAAGGCATTACCATTATCAATTTTGGTATGGGAAGCCCAAATGCAGCTCTGATAATGGATATTCTACCTGCAATAAAACCAAAAGCTGTTCTATTTCTTGGAAAATGCGGTGGATTGCGTGACAAGAATCGGCTTGGCGACTATATTTTACCTAGTGCAGCTATACGAGGCGAAGGAACGTCTAATGACTATTTTCCTCCCGAAATACCTGCATTACCTGCATTTAGTTTACAACGGGCTGTTTCGTCAAATATTAGAAACATGGAAAAAGACTATTGGACAGGAACTGTGTATACGACTAATAGACGCGTTTGGGAACACGACGAAGCATTTAGAGCTTACTTAATGAAAACAAGAGCCATGGGTATTGATATGGAAACGGCTACCCTATTTTCTGCGGGTTTTTACAATGGAATTCCTATTGGAGCCTTATTGTTGGTGTCTGATATGCCTTTACAAAAAGATGGTATAAAAACGAGCGATAGCGACAAACATGTAACAGCCAATTTTGTAGAAGAACACCTGCTTATTGGAATTAAATCTCTCTCTTCTATCAAAAGGCAAAGTAATACTATCAAACATTTACGTTACGAATAAGATACAGAACTGTGGCAAAAAAGACTCTTACATATACGGAAATTATTACTTCTTTGCAGGCAAAAAAATTTGCCCCTATCTACCTGTTAATGGGTGAAGAGCCTTATTACATTGACCTCATTTCCGATTACATCGAAAAAAATATTCTTACCGAAGATGAAAAAATGATGAACCAAGTCGTTCGTTACGGAAAAGATTCTGATGTGGGAAGTATTATCAATGAAGCTAGACGTTTTCCCATGATGGCTACTCATCAAGTCATCATAGTAAAAGAAGCTCAAATGCTAGATAAAATTGAGCAACTAGAAATGTATCTTCAAAAACCTCTGGAGACTACTATTTTAGTTATTAATCACAAATATAAATCGGCTGATAAACGCAAAAAATGGGTAACATTAGCTGAACAATGCGGTGTTGTATTTGAATCAAATAAGCTACGAGATTACCAAATGCCTGCTATGATAGAACAAATGGCACGAGAAAAAGGCATGCAAATAAACGAAAAAGCCAAGGCTATGCTTACCGATTTTGTAGGAACAGACTTAGCTCAAATGGCTGGAGTAATAGATAAATTACGCATCATCTTGCCCAAAGACAACAACCAAATTACTCCTGAAATAATTGAACTGAATATTGGAATTAGCAAAGATTTTAATGCTTTTGAATTGACCAATGCACTTATACGTCGCGATGCACTTACAGCCAACCGCATCGTTCATTATTTTTCCCAAAATGAAAAAGAGCACCCCATACAAGCGACCCTTGCTGTGTTATTTAATTTTTTCTCTAATTTAATGTGTTTTCATTTTTTGCCAAACCAACAAGATGATTATGTGGCAAAAGAATTGAAAATACACTCCTTTTTTGTAAAAGACTACAAATATGCCGCAAAAGCATACAACAAAACACAGGTGTTTAAGATTATTAGTCTACTACGCGAATACGATGCCAAATCAAAAGGAATAAAAAATTCTTCCGCTTCTGGAGGCGAATTACTAAAAGAATTGGTTTACAAAATTATGCATTAGTCTTGGCTAAGGGCTTCGAATTCGGTATACAGCCACATTGCCAGATGGTTTTCTGATTGATTCTTTTTCAGATTCTGCATTTCATTGATAATGTTCTCCTTAAACTCATTTTTCTGGTAAGCATACAATAAAAAATACAGCATTGATTGAGCCAATTTGGCTGTTATATGGATGGAAGAAAATGATAAAAGTGGAGAAAATTCTTCTGTCAGTTCTGGTTTATTACGTTTACAATAGTGAGCAGCCAAGGTATACGCAGCAATTATTTGTTTTTCTTCTGAAATACGGGCAAGTTGTGTTATCAAAGTGGGAACAAAAGGAGTAAATACCACTAAATGAGCACATAAGTACTCTATTAATTCCACTGTATCGCAATCAGATATCCACGTTATAGATTTTTCGAGAGTGAGTGCTTGTGCAGGATACAAAAGAATGGCTAAAATTTTTGTCTCCCTTACCGACTTATGCCATAGATGCTTAGCTACTAACTCATTAGGAGAATATTGTTGGGCAATCTTCTGCAAATCGGGAAAAGCAACGCCAAAATTCGTTTTATACTTTACGCCCCTATCCGACATTAATTCGGAAGTAACGCCATTCATTGCTACTCGAATTTTTATCATTATCTCTTTTACAGTAGCATCAACATCTTGGTTATATGGTAAAAATGTCATAATTAAGTTATTTTTAAATGACAAAGATAGTATTTAGCTCGTAGCTTAAAAAAAATACAGCTAAAAAACGCTTAATACTATTGCATAAAATCAAACTTAGTAGTATCTTTGCAACGTTTTTAACACACGGTGATTGTAGCTCAGTTGGTTAGAGCGTCGGATTGTGGTTCCGAAGGTCACGGGTTCGAGCCCCGCCTTTCACCCTTAAAAAAGCAAGTAACAAATAACACACGATTATTGTTGCTTGCTTTTTTGATTTATGAGCTACTTCAGGCTATATTATTCTTACTTCTACAACTATTTTCATACATACTTTTAGAAAATAGAATTTACACAGAGGGTATCGAATGTATTTTAGTTAACAAACATTGAAGATTGTTAATAAATATCTACTTTTTATTATTAATTATTCAATCAAAATTTGTAGCTTTGTGATACTATAGTTGTATTGGACTATTATATAGCTTGCACCATAACAAGTATAATTGTTTTTAGATATGTTACAACGATACTTAGATACATATTGGGTTAATTTACTATTGCTGAAAAGCGTAGTGATAAGTGTATTATTCATATCTTCTTGTTCTACAGAAGAACCCACCCCCAAGCCTTCTACTTTGTGCAATATCTCTGAAATTTCGTTTGAATCAGAGCAATCAGCTATGCTCATTACAGTAAATACGAAAGAAAGTTGGTCGATAGAACATCTGAGCAATTGGATAGATTTTACTGCAACAACAGGACGTGGCAAAACTTCTCTTTTAGTAGGTGCAACCAAAAATGATGGGTTTGGTCGCATCGACTCATTCTTAATTAAAACGGCAAAACAAACGCACAAAATATACATTGAACAAAAAGGAGCAGCCATTGTGCATCTTGATATTTTATCCCATACACTCGTTTTTGTGAAAGTTGAAGGCGGAACATTTAAGATAGGGAATTATCAAAATCCACACGAACATGATGTAAGTCTAACTGAGTATTATATTGGTCAGACAGAGGTAACAAACGCTTTTTGGGAGGCTATTGTTGGCTCACTACCATATAGCAACGAAAATAAAAACTACCCCTATACAATGGATGATGATAATCCAGATTTTCCTGTTACAGCAGTTTCATGGAACGATATTCACACTACATTTCTACCCCTATTACATACTAAAACTTCGCATACATTTAGGCTACCTACAGAAGCTGAATGGGAATTTGCAGCATTGGGAGGAAATAAAAGCAAGGGATATACATTTTCGGGTAGTAATATACTTGATGTAGTAGGTTGGGATGCATCAAATGCTAACGATACAAAACAAGCAGTAGCACAATTAGAACCCAATGAAATAAACCTATATGATATGAGTGGCAATGCCGCTGAGTGGTGTTCGGATTGGTATAGCGATTGGTACAATACAACAGAAGATACAACAAACCCAACTGGACCTGTTTCAGGCACATATAAAGTAATTCGTGGTGGAAGTATTGCATCTGAAGCCGGAATTCTTGATTTTCATCCCTGTCATGCAAAACAACGGTCTTACGCCCATCCATCTGGTTTTCAAGGAGCTTGGGGAGATACAGGACATCCTGATGAACCAGTTATTTATAAGTGCAACGAGATTGGTTTTCGCTTGGTATTGGTACGATAATATTCAACAATAGTGATCATGTTTATAAGTAAGCATATGTTTCAAATCAAATTACATACTCTATTTTGTATCATACTTATGGTAAGCATGAGTAGCCCTTTTGTATCCATTGCCCAAACTGTAATCAAAATGGAACTTCCAAAACAAACAGAAAAAGCGTTTGCGGTAAAAACACTCTTTAACGAACAATTACCTACTGGCGATTTAGTTGTTTTAGGTGCCTTAGGTTATGAAATAGAGGGAGGTGCAACACCCTATGAATTAGCTTGGTACGAGAACAATCAACTTATAGCAAAAGGCAATATAGTAGCATTTAAGCCGCAAGAAAGCGCCCAATATTCTCTTGTTGTGAAAGATAAAAATAATTGTTCTAAAACCTTATCCATCAATGTAGATGCATTAAAAAGAGCTATTAATGATACGCAAAAGCCAAGCAATTTTGTATCTCTTTCACCAACTTTGGTAAAAGACCATATTATGCTAAGGTGTCATTCTGAACCTATTGCTTCAGTACACCTCAAATTTATTGATATAAACGGAAATGTATGTATTGAGACGTCAATTACAGGTTCTACTTATTTACCTGTTTCTTTGGCAAGTGGCTTACATATAGTATTAATACAGTATGGAGATAATGTGTGGGTTGAAAAAATTATGGTTGAATAATGTATTGCAAAGAAAATGAGTATGATACATAAAAAAATATATACCTTATTCGTTATACTATTGACACTAACAGCCAATAGCTATGGCAATAGTGATGCTATTCATAAGGTAGCTGATACGTTTTTCAATTTCACTAAAGATGGTAAAAGAAAAGCTGTTGCTGAAACAAAGCCAATAGAAGTGAAATATGTATCGATAAATAACAACAAATCGAATGTTTTTGTTGTGCAACAAGATGGAGAAGGATTTGCCATCATTAGTCAACATGGTGACGCCAGTAGTGTGGTTGCATATATTCCTAATGGCGATTTTGAAAAAGCCAAATTATCGCCTTCGTTTATGTCTGTGTTGCAAATCTACGAAAACAATAATCCAGAAACGACACCTCCCTTACACACAAAATGGGACGTTTTAGGCACTACACAACCCTTGCTCGATCAAGCAGGTGTTTCTCTTAATCAGTTTTATCATGCATCATTAGGAAACTGTCCGACAGGTTGTGTTGCTACTGCATTAGCACAAATAATGGCATATCACAAATTTCCAAGCACAGGTAAAGGTAGTCATTGCTACACACACCCACAATATGGACAACAATGTGCTGATTTTGAAAATACTCACTATAATTGGACTAACCCTACGGATGATGATTACGAACTGTTATCTTATCATATCGGTGTAGCTACCGAAATGAATTATTGTGGTTCGAAATATGGCAGTTTTCCATCACGTTCCAACTACTCAGAAGTTCTTGATTTATATTACGGATATTCGATGAGAAAAGGAACTAGCGATATGAAATACCTTAAAACTGAAATAGATGAAATGCGTCCTGTATACCTCGAATTAGGTGGCAATCCTGGACACGCAGTAGTTATAGATGGGTACAAAGATGAAAATTATTTACATTTAAATTTTGGTTGGGGTGGTCAAGCCAATGGGTATTATATGATGAATACCAATAGTACTTTTTGGGTTGGTTATACCTTTGGCACCAACTTAGGAAGCAATATTTTTTATTCCCCTACTCCTTTTATCACAAACGAGTCTGATTCTTTAGCTCTTATTGCCATACACAACGCACTCGATGGTACTACAGGGTGGAATACGTCTTTACCTGTATCGAATTGGAACGGAGTAATAACACATCATTCAAGGGTGGTAGAATTAGGATTGGGTGGATACCATTATTGGGTAAAAGGAAATATCGCTCCTGAAATTGCTCTATTAAACAAATTACAACGTTTAACAATCAGTGGTAGCGAACTCAATGGGAATCTTACAGCTGACATTTTTCAACTACCAGACCTTGAATTCCTTCATATTTCAAAAAATGCGGGCACATTACAAGGTGAATTTCCTAGTCAAATTGATGGTTGTCAGAAACTAACTCACTTATCAATGCCAGGTATCCTCGCTGGAACCATACCTGAATCCATCGGAAACCTAGTTCAATTACAAGAATTATCTATTTACAATGGAACTCTTTCTGGAAGTATTCCTTTAACAATAAGTCAATTAACCAAACTTAAAACAATAAACATAAGTAAAAACCAATTAAGTGGACCCATTCCTGATGCTTTTTACAACTTGGTAGATGTAGAAACTCTCGATTTATCTGAAAACAACCTTTCGGGGAATCTGCCTATTTCTCTCGAAAAAATGACTCAATTGAAAAAATTACGGCTAAACAAAAACAACCTAAGTGGTATCCTACCAGATGTGTTTGAACATGTAAAGAATATTAGTTATTTAGATGTATCCGAAAATCATTTATCTGGAAACGTGCCCGAAAGTATTGGTAAGCTAGATAAACTACAAAAACTGTTTTTACATAACAACCAATTTGTGGCATTACCCAACGATATGAGTGGATTAGAAGCATTGAATGAATTACTCGTCAATAATAATTTACTCACAACATTACCCTTGAGTATCAATGCTATTTCAAGTTTACACACAATCGATGCCTCTAACAACCAAATCACTACCTTGCATCGTGATTTTGGCTTATTAAGAAACCTTCAATCATTGAATATATCAAACAACCAACTTACAGAAATCCCAAGCTCAATATTTTTAAATGCTAAACTAGGTACAATCCTATTTTCCAATAATAAAATTAAAGCATTTCCGTCATCTATAGATTTTTTATCTTCATCTATCGACTTTGCAAAATTCGACGACAATGAATTAGAAGGACAAATACCTCTTAATCTACTCAGTGCAAAAGCATCACATGTATCGCTCATAAACAATCGATTTACGTATGAAGATGTACCTGTATCAGACGAGCTACGTCATGCAGTTGGGTTGCAAAAAAACCATCGTTTAAAACAAAACAAATTCCCGGTGATGATGGGTGATACCATCCGTATAGATATCAGAAAAATTAGCAAACTATCTCACCCAGACAATCTTTATTATTGGTTAGAATATCCAAAATATGCAGATAAAAATGGAATTTCCTTTTTAGAACAATTGCAGCCAAATCCAATTTTAACGGTGGTTATCAACGAAAAAACAGCAGCCAAAAAGTTTTATTGCAAAGTGTTTAACAATAACGTACCCACTTGGAAATTCTTTTTTAATAATTACGAGTACATCAACCCAACAATGAGTGTTGTAAATACAGATACTATTGAATTTGAAATTCTTTCGGAAGATGAGATGATGGCATATATACATGCTGAAAGTAATTTTATACAATCCAAACAGATACTAAACAAAACAATTTCAGATCATATGGTTACTTTGGTTCCTCCATTAACCACTTACAGAGGTTCGTTGGTGTGGCAAGCTTCTACAGACGGAATCGCATGGCACTCTATCACCAACACGATGGCAAATGAAACCATTAAAGGAAATATTGTTTCTATTAAAAAGGATTCTTTGGTTATTTCTCCACTTGCTGATGCTTTTTACCGTACTGCCATTGTTGAATCCGACTGTAATCCTTTGTATAGCGATACAGTACACATAAAAGCTTATGGCAAATTATTGTACGATAAAGAGATAAACACAAGCAATGATGATGTAAAAATTGAGTTAGATGACATTGAAGTATTAGTTCCTAAAGGCATACACAATACCGATTTCCGCATCACCATAGTCGAAGTTGCTAATCCTCCTGCAAAACCTGATAATGCACTCAAGATGAGTCCCGTTTACGATATTAATGTAAGTTTTGCTAACGAATTTTATCTACCCATTTCAATTAAATTCAAAAATATTGATAAAGAATCCTTTGATCACAAGAACATTGATACATACGTAGCAATGTATTTCGATGATATTGCCCAAGAGTGGGTTCCTTTCGACAAAGCCAATATAAGTTTACAAGATACGACCTTGCATCTTGCCACCTACCATTTTACTAAATTAGCTTGGTTCGAAATTGCTCACGGATCCTATACACATATTTTTACTTCCAAGTATGTAAACGTGATCTATAAATACGGTGATGGATATCCTGAATCAAATTTTTACATAAGATATAATAGGCAAACAGATAATCAAGGTCGTCAGTACTGGCACGATACGAACAATGACCCTGATGCAGACCCATATGGTACGCCATACTTGATACAAGACGTAGCTCATTATATGGATTCAATCATTCATAAATTTAAAAACATGGGACTCGAAACACCCAGTTTACGTTTTAATGTGTATGTTGGCTTGATTGGTAATAATGGAATGATAGATGCTGGAGGCTATTTAGCTGGTCGTGGATATTTTTATATTGACCCCCAATATGTTTCATACTTTGATAACCAAGAAGAAAATAGACACGAGATGATGCGTACATTGGCTCATGAATACATGCATTATACACAAGATTATTACATGACTGTTTTGTTACAAAATTATTATTGGATGGAAGCAACTGCTCCGATTGCAGCACGTATTGTGTGGGAAGAAAATTCGCTACCCGACACTGAACCCGAACTACTCATTCAAGATGCTCTTTATCCTGAACGAGATAATACCAATTTGGTACAACGAATTTTGATGATGGGTCGCAATAAAACTATCTTTGAAACCTTGAGTGATTCTTGGCTTTCAAATTACAACATACCTGTGGCAACCAAACTTCGATCAAACTCAGCTGATGCCAATATAGCTTCCTTGTTTTTACACTACATGCAAAATTACCGTGAAGGAAAAAAGCTAAACGCTACATCGCTCATAAAAGAAACAAGTTATTTAGAAACGTGGATTGAATACTTAACTAGCTTTGTAAACAAACATCTAGAAAGTACTGTTGGAAAAGAATTTGATGATTATGTTCGTTATGTTTTATCTGGACAAAACACCAAATTCTCAGTACTAAATAGCGAAGGTGGCAATCCTTTTAAACACCTCATTAAGAATTCAGAAAGCGAAAACACCAAAGCATTTGCACTGCGTCAAGTATATAAATTTGCTGACACAGATAAAACGCCTCAAAAAGATGAAATGTCTTTTACGGTACCCTATTTGGCTGCTAAAATCGTATTATTATCAAACACTAGCAACAAACAATTAGTTGTAGTAAATTACAAACCCTCGCACGAACCCAACGAACATTACAAAGTGTATTATGGGCGCTATGATAGCAACTTAAAGAAAGTAGAATATACTGACATTTCTGATTCTACCTCCTACAATATTTTACTCAACACACGAACGGTAAATGCTATTGATGATGCTCGAAACACAAGTTTTTTACTGTTTGTCAACACATTAGCTCCATCTAAAACAGATTTTTTCACTGATTTTGATGCTTCGTTTGAATTAACCGCATCTCCCGTTATTGCCTTTACAGATGTTGAATATATTTCTGTAGGTACTGATTTTATTCATACGTATAGCGACGATGTGCTCTTGCCATTTTTCATCTCTGGAGCCTTACGCAGTTACAATGCAATAGATGGAGAAATAGATGGAGAACAAATCTTGGACTATTTTAGGGTGGACTATACGAATTCTCAAATAAGCATCGTAAACGACTCCACATACAAGGTTTCAGTACAATACCAATACTCATTAAGCATTAGTCAAAATGAACCAAATCTACCAGCCTCACTCCAAACTAAGCAGCTAACACAAACAATAGTATATAATTTTGTACTAGGAAAATTAACCATTGAACAGCATGCCAACATCACCAATAAATGGGGAGCATATTACGACGATTTTATGGATACACACTACCCCGAATCGCTTGGTTCAACACGTACCGAACACACTAAAATATCCCTAATTGGAGTCAATACATTTGGAATGGTAGATTCTGACCGCTTATTCTTTGGTACAGAAAATACAGCTGACACCCGTAAAGCTATCCTCTCAATGTCCGACACATCAAACGCTACCTACTATTACAGTAATGGCGAAGTAAGTGGAACATCATCAAGAAGCTATGTAAGCACAGATTTCAGTTCTCCTTCTGTAAAAATTTACCTGTGGGTGCATTATGATCAATAAAAGTGCTTATTCATTATTTCCCGTTTCAACTAGTACTGCTTGAAACGGGTTTTTTATACATAACAATCAGATTTTAAACGTTACAAAACCATAAAATAGCAAACGATAAATAGTTTTCAAAAAATATTATTTACCTTTGCAGTCATTACAAAATTTAATCAATCACATTCGATAAACTATCTATATGATTAACATTACATTTCCCGACGGTTCTGTTCGTCAATACGAAAAAGGAACTACTGGCTTACAAATAGCCGAGAGCATCAGCTCACGCCTAGCACAAGACGTGATTGCTGTTGGAGTAAACGACCAAACTACTGAAATTAATCGCCCAATAACGACAGACGCTTCTATTAAATTATACAAATGGGATGATGCTGAAGGCAAACATGCTTTTTGGCACACCTCTGCTCACTTAATGGCTGAAGCCCTACAAGAATTGTATCCTCACGTAAAATTTGGCATCGGACCAGCTATCGAAAATGGTTTTTATTACGATATAGATACAGCTGATATGGTAATTCGTGAAAATGATTTTCCAACTATTGAAGCAAAAATAACTGAGATTGTTGCACGCAAAGAAAATGTAGTGCGTGAAGAAATATCTAAAGCAGATGCTATTAAATTATTTACTGAAAAAGATGAACCCTACAAGATTGAATTAATCAGCGAGCTTGAAGATGGCACCATTAGCCTGTACCGTCAAGGGAATTTTGTTGATTTATGCAAAGGACCTCACTTGGCTAATACTGCTGATATCAAAGCATTTAAATTGCTTTCCGTAGCTGGAGCATACTGGCGTGGTGACGAAAAACGCAAACAATTAACTCGTATTTATGCGATTTCGTTTCCAAAGAAAAAAATGCTTGACGAATATTTGTTATTACTAGAAGAAGCAAAAAAACGCGACCACAGAAAAATTGGTAAAGAATTAGAACTTTTCACTTTCTCTCAATCTGTTGGTCAAGGCTTACCTCTTTGGTTACCAAAAGGAACGATGCTACGCGACCAATTAGAAGACTTCTTGAAAAAAGTACAAAAAAAATACGGTTATTTGCCTGTACGTACACCTCATATCGGACAAAAGGAATTGTGGATTACATCTGGACATTATGCAAAATATGGTAAAGATTCATTTCAACCAATCCACACACCTCAAGAAGGCGAAGAATATTTACTTAAACCAATGAACTGTCCTCACCATTGCGAAATATATAAGGTATCTCCACGTTCGTACAAAGATTTACCCATACGATATGCTGAATTTGGTACTGTTTATCGATACGAACAGAGTGGTGAGTTACATGGATTAACACGCGTTCGCAGCTTTACACAAGACGATGCACATATTTTCTGTCGTCCCGACCAGCTTAAAGACGAATTTATGAAAGTAATGGACATTATCTTCATTATTTTCAAAGCATTGAATTTCGAAAACTTTGAAGCACAAATCTCGTTGCGTGACCCAAATAACAAAGAAAAATACATCGGTAGTGACGAAAACTGGGAAAAATCTGAACAAGCTATCATAGAATCGTGCGAAGCAAAAGGGCTAAAAGCACGTGTTGAACTAGGAGAAGCAGCCTTCTATGGTCCAAAACTCGATTTTATGGTGAAAGATGCCATTGGTCGTCGTTGGCAGTTAGGCACCATTCAGGTGGACTATAACCTACCCGAGCGTTTTGAATTGGAATATACAGGGGCTGATAATCAAAAACACCGTCCTGTAATGATTCACCGTGCCCCATTTGGCTCTATGGAGCGTTTTGTGGCTGTTCTTATTGAACATACAGGAGGCAAGTTCCCCTTATGGCTAACGCCCGAACAAGTTGTTATTTTACCAATTAGCGAAAAGTTTAACGATTATGCCAAAGAAGTGGTGAATACGCTTAATATGCATGATATACGTGCCTCGGTGGACGAACGCAACGAAAAAATTGGTAAAAAAATTCGTGACAACGAATTAAAACGCATACCGTATATGGTAATCGTTGGCGAGAAAGAAGCTGAAAACAACGAACTATCTGTACGCAAACAAGGCGAAGGTGATAAAGGAACCTATTCCATCAACGATTTTGCACAGCTAATTGTAGATGAAGTGAATAACATGACTAACAAATTTTTAGCATAATCAATTAATAGACTGAACTCATGAAAAAATTACTAATAACCCTATTCCTTGCAGTAAGTACTGTAGTTTTTAGTTTTGCTCAAAATGAATTACCTGAAAAAGCACGTATTTTTCTAGAGGCTCATTTTAGCAATATCCAAATTCAAAAAGTAAGTCGCGTTGACATAGAACAAGTACAAATATTCAAGGTTTTATTAGCAGATAAAACACAAATAGAATTCGACCAAACAGGAGCTTGGACCAAGATTAATTACAAAAAATCACCGAAAACTATTTCATACTTACCAGAAACTCTACAACAAGAAATAGAGAGCAATAAGCAAATAAAAAAGGTAAGAGAAATAGAAACAGATGGATATGATATAGCTATCCAACTTAAAAATAAAAAACAAGTGAAAGGAAATAGATTCGGTAAACTTGAAAAATAAAAAAACCACTATTTTTTTAACGATAAATTGTGATATATCATAAAAAAAGCCTATATTTGCGGGCTGAAAAATAAGCATTTAGTAATTATTTAATTTAGGAGGACGTTTACTATAGCAAAAGTTTTTACACCGAGACCCAATAGAAACTTTCAGAAAAAAGAAGAAGCCCACAAAACCAATGAGGCTATTCATCATCCTGAAGTTCGTCTAGTAGGAGAAAACGTAGAGCCCGGTATCTACACATTAGCACAAGCAAAGCATATAGCGGATGAACTTAATCTTGATTTAGTTGAGATTTCGCCTAATGCAGTACCGCCAGTTTGTCGTGTAATTGACTATACAAAATTCTTGTACCAACAAAAAAAGAAGGAGAAAGAACTAAAAGCTAAAACGGCTAAAGTTACAGTCAAAGAGATTCGTTTCGGTCCACAGACTGACGAACATGATTATAATTTTAAATTGAAGCATGCTATTAAATTTTTAGAAGATGGTGATAAACTAAAGGCTTTTGTATTTTTTAAAGGTCGTTCAATTTTATTTAAAGAACAAGGCGAAGTCTTGCTACTACGTTTTGCCAACGACTTAGAATAATACGCAAAAGTGGATCAAATGCCTTTATTAGAAGGAAAAAAAATGATCATTATGCTTTCGCCAAAAAAGAAAAAATAATTTTTTAATTTTTAAATATACAACGTAATGCCAAAAATGAAAACTAACTCCGGTGCCAAAAAGAGGTTTGCCCTTACCGGATCAGGAAAAATCAAGAGAAAACATGCATTTAAAAGGCACATCTTGACGAAGAAAACTACCAAAGCAAAAAGAGCCTTAACTAGTTTCGGACTTGTTGACAAAACAGACGAAAGCAATGTTAAATTTTTGTTAGCACTTAAATAGTCTACGTCAAAGTTTATTTTATTTGTAAATCAATTCAGTATTAACCGAATGAATAGCCGAAAGATCACCTATTAGTGACGCTACCATTCAAAAAAACAGAAGAAAATGCCAAGATCAGTCAATCATGTTGCTTCGAGAGCAAGAAGAAAAAAAATCTTAAAACTAACCAGAGGTTACTACGGTGCTAGAAAAAACGTATGGACAGTAGCCAAAAATACCTGGGAAAAAGGGTTACAATACGCTTATCGTGACCGTAAAACCAAAAAACGTAACTTCCGTGCATTATGGATTCAACGTATAAATGCAGCTGCTAGATTAGAAGGAATGTCTTATTCTAAATTTATGGGAGCTCTACACAAAGCAAACATCGATATCAACCGCAAGGTTCTTGCCGATTTAGCTATGAACCAACCAGAAGCATTCAAAGCTATTGTAAAACAAGTGCAAAAAGCGTAGTTTAATTAGAATAAAGTTTTACTACTTTATATAACTAAAAAGAGGAACAAAATAAATTGTTCCTCTTTTTAGTTATATCGTTTACTCCTACTAAGCAGTTATCGATTCAATAATATTTTTTACAGCCGTATCTATACCCGAAGCCCTTTTTCCTCCTGCCGTTGCGTAAAATGGTTGCCCTCCTCCACTTCCATCAATATCTGATGCTATCGATTTAATGATTGTAGAAGCATGTAATCCTTTTTTTACTAAACTATCTGATAACAACAACGATACACTTACCTTGTCATCGTTTTGTGTTGCTGCTACAAAAGCAAATGGGATGTTTGCAAACTGTGATTTAAACTGAAAGGCTATATCTTTGCAAATTTCTGCCGAATCATGCGACTTAAACACAATAATATCCACGCCATTAATTTGCTGTACCTGAGTTAATAACGTTGCTTTAGTCTGTTTTACATACTCTTGCACATAGCCATCCAACTGTTTTTTCAATTGAAGTGTGTCTTGCTGAAATTTTGTGATTACACCTACCACATTTGTAGGGTTATTAAATAACTGTTTAACTTCTGTAAGTACATCTAATTGAGCTGTAATATACGCTTCTGCTTTGTCTGCTGTATAGGCTTCTATACGACGAATACCTGCTGCTACCGAACTTTCGTGCACAAGTTTAATCATTCCGATTTCTCCAGTTGATTGTACGTGCGAACCACCGCATAATTCTACCGAAGTGCCAAACTGGATAACACGTACTTTTTCTCCATATTTTTCGCCAAACAATGCCATTGCTCCCATTTTGTTTGCTTCATCAACAGGTAATTCTCTATATTCTTGCAGAGATGCATTATTGCGAATCTTTTTATTTACGATCAATTCTACTGTTTTTAATTCTTCGGCACTTACTTTTTGGTAATGCGAAAAATCAAAACGCAATGCTTCATCCGACACAAACGAACCTTTTTGTTCTACATGTGTACCCAATACCTCGCGTAATGCCTCGTGAAGTAAATGGGTTGCTGTATGGTTAGCCGCAATTCTTTTGCGTTTTTCCACATCTACCACTGCTGTATAGGTAGCATCAATAGTTTCTGGTAATTCTAGCGTAATGTGTACGGTTAATCCGTTTTCTTTTTTTGTATCAATAATGGCAATTTTTTTAGTATCTGCAAGAATATAGCCAGTATCTCCTACTTGACCGCCCATTTCTCCATAAAACGGTGTACGATCGAAAACTAATTGATACAGAGATTTTCCCTTTTGTACCATTTTGCGGTAACGAAGCAATTGTACATCCATTTCAGCAAAATCATACCCATCAAATACTGATTCTCCATCGCGAACTACAATCCAATCACCCGTTTCTACACTGGCTGCATTTCTGGCTCTTTCGCGTTGTTTTTGCATTTCTTGTTCAAACTCTGCTACATCTACCATTACGTTATTTTCCTTGGCTATCAATTCAGTTAAATCAAGAGGAAAACCATACGTATCGTACAATACAAAAGCATCTTTACCACTTATGGTTGTTTTACCTGCAAGTTTGGCTTCAGTAATTACTTTATCGAGCAAACGGATACCTGTTTCTAAGGTACGTAAAAATGATTCTTCTTCCTCTTTAATCACTTTCTCTATCAACCCTTTTTGTGCTTCTAATTCTGGATAAGCACTTCCCATACTATCAATAAGTGCTGGAAGTAATGCATGCATAAACGATGAACGTTGATTTAAAAACGTATATCCATATCGCACCGCTCTACGCAAAATACGACGAATAACATACCCTGCTTTTGCATTAGAAGGCAACTGACCATCGGTAATCGAAAAAGCAATCGTACGAATATGGTCGGCTATTACACGCAATGCAATATCTTGTTCGTTATTTTCCCCATAAGAAACCCCAGCTAGTGTAGCCATTGCTTTAATTATAGGTTGAAATACATCCGTATCGTAATTCGATGTTTTTCCTTGTATTGCCATACACAAACGCTCAAATCCCATGCCAGTATCTACGTGTTTGGCAGGTAATAACTCCAAGGAACCGTCTGCTTTGCGATTAAACTGCATAAACACGAGGTTCCAAATTTCTATCACTTGTGGATGACTTTCATTTACTAATTTTACACCAGGTACTTTTAGTTTTTCTTCTGCTGAACGTAAATCAACATGTATTTCGGAACATGGACCACATGGACCAGTATCTCCCATTTCCCAAAAATTATCTTTTTGACTACCATTAATAATACGGTCTTGAGGTAAATATTGTGCCCAATATGCTGCTGCCTCGTTATCTCTTTCTAAGCCTTCGGCTGGATTGCCCTCAAAAACAGTAACGTACAATATTTCTGGATTAATTTTTAACACCTCTACTAGGTACTCCCATGCCCAATCAATTGCATCTTTCTTAAAGTAATCGCCAAAACTCCAATTACCCAACATTTCAAACATGGTGTGGTGGTAAGTATCGTGCCCTACCTCTTCCAAATCGTTGTGCTTGCCACTTACACGCAAACATTTTTGCGAATTTGCTACACGAGGATATACGACTGTAGCATTTCCCAAAATAATATCTTTAAATTGGTTCATCCCCGCATTTGTAAACATGAGTGTTGGATCATTCTTAATTACCATGGGTGCTGACGGAACAATCTTATGTCCTTTGGATGCAAAAAAGGATGTAAACGATTCTCTAATTTCTTTGGCAGATTTCATTATTATTTTTCAATTAAAATTTATCAAATCAAACATACGTATCTAGTATACAAACTGAATTATACCAAGCAGTTAGATATTGGTATCTAAAATAATTTGCAAATTCAGATTTCAAGCCACAAAATTAGTATTTTTTTTGTTATTTTTGTTGTCTTAAATGAATTTTCAAACTACTTTTGTCAATCTGTTTGTCCTGTGTAATAAACAGATTGGTTTTAGGAAACAACAAGCATGGGAAAAGCAAAATATCATTTTAACGAACATACCCTTAACTACGATCGAATAGACAATACAATTAGGCACCGTCTGATTAAAATTGGACAATATTTAATCGGAAGTATTTTAATGGGCATCGTTTTTTTTGTTATCTTCATTTTTACGGTCAAATCTCCTAATGAAAAGTTACTAGAAGCTGAAAATAAGCGTATTAGCACACAATACGAGTTACTTTCTAGGCAATTAGATGATGCTATGGAAGTGCTAACAAATATTCAACAACGTGATGACAATTTTTATCGAGTAGTACTCCAAGTGGATTCTATTCCTTCGAGTATCCGGCGTGGAAATTATATCAACAGCAATCGGTACCAAAAACTTCTTAGAATGCGAACGTCTGATTTAGTCATTGCTACCAGTCAGAAAATGGATATGGTATCAAGAATGTTATATATTCAATCTAATTCTTTTGACGAACTTGTAGCATTAGCTAAACAAGAAGAAAAAAAACTACAACATATTCCAGCTATACAACCCATTCCTAACAAGGATTTAAAAAGGACAGCTTCTGGCTATGGATGGCGAATTGACCCAATTTATCATACACGTAGATTTCATCAAGGAATGGATTTTTCGGCACCAACAGGTACAAAAATTTTTGCTACTGGCAATGGTACTGTTATCAAAGCTGGATGGGAACAAGGATATGGAAATGCTGTATTTATCGACCATGGTTTTGGCTATGTTACTGTTTATGCACATATGCACCAACTCAAAAAAGGGCTACGTAGAGGCAGTAAGGTAAGTAGAGGTGAAGTAATTGGATTTGTAGGAAATACAGGTAAATCAACAGGTCCTCACCTACATTATGAGGTACGCTTGAAAGGAAAACCTCAAAATCCTCAAAACTATTATTTTATGGATTTATCTCCAGAAGAATATGATCAAATGATACAAATATCTGCTAATTATGGACGTGTATTTGATTAACTCTACTAATGGAAGAAGCTACTAACAACATACAAGAAAGCAAACAAAAACTATACTTCTCCATAAAAGAAGTAGCTGAATTAGTGGATGTTAATATTTCTGCTATACGTTTCTGGGAACAGCAATTTGATATGATTAAGCCTCGAAAAAACGATAAAGGAACAAGTTTTTATACGCGAGAACACATAGACGAATTCTTACTCATCAAACATTTAAAAGAAGAAAAAGGATTAACATTAGGTGGAATAAAGAAACGCTTAAAAGAGAACAAAGCATCAACTAAAAAAAATTTTGAAATTATTGATACCTTACAAAAAATAAAAAAACAACTACACAATATAAAAACTGAGCTTGATGACTTAATTGAATAAAAACAAACAAAAACCATGAGAAAAAACCTATTTATTGTATTTATTATCAGCATTATCATCCCAATTATCACGTTTGCTAGGATAAAAAATGTGATTTTCTTAATTGGAGATGGTATGGGTTTAAATCAAATTCATGCCTCTAGCATAGTTGCCGACAGTGCGTTAAATATGCAACGAGCCCATTATATTGGACTTGTAGACACCCATTCGGCTGATCATTACATTACTGATTCGGCGGCAGGTGGCACGGCTCTTGCCTGTGGTGTGAAAACAAAAAACGGCATGATTGGAATGAATCCAGATAGTGTAGCAATACCATCTATCCTACGCATTGCTCATACCAATAAATTAAGTACAGGCGTTGTAGTTACAAGCTCTGTAACACATGCAACCCCTGCAAGTTTTTTAGCACACCAAGTGAACAGAAAAATGGAAGAAGAAATAGCTGTTGACATTCTACACTCGGGAGTAGATGTTTTCATTGGTGGCGGTCGAAAATTTTTTAGCGAAAGAGAAGATAAACAAAACCTTATTGACAGTTTACATGCAAAAGGGTATGGGGTATATTCTTCAATAAAAGAAGCCTCTATATCCGACTCCAACAAAAAAGGCGTGTTATTAGCAGACGTTGGAATGCCAAGCAAGCTTGAAGGAAGAGGAAATATGCTTTCTGAAGGAACACAATTAGCCTTAGATGTGCTTAGTAAAAATAAAAAAGGATTTTTCTTACTTATTGAAGGATCTCAGATAGACTGGGCAGGACATGCAAATGATATTGATGGCATTATCGAAGAAACGCTAGATTTCGACAAAGCTGTAGGTGTTGCAATGGATTTTGCAGATAAAAATAAAGAAACGTTAGTTATTGTAACAGCAGACCACGAAACAGGTGGATTACAAATACTAGGTAAGGATACAGATACAAAAAAATTACAGACTATATTTACAAGCAGTTATCACAGTCCCGTTCCTGTTCCTTTATTTGCTTATGGCAAAGATGCTGATAAATTCTCTTCTTATATGGAGAATACAACTATTAAGAAAATTCTCGTAGAATTGTATCGATTTAAAAAATAAAGAATATACACACTAAAAAAAGCTTCTAATCGGAGCTTTTTTTAGTCAATACTGATTTTAATTTTCCCCACATACCTGCCATTTTTTCCCATTTGTGCAACTGTAACTTCTTTGCCCATTTTATTTTTTATTTTTTTATTTACTATCAAATCATGAGTATGTCCCCCAATAATTACATCAATATCTGCAGAACGTATCGCTAGAATAGAATCACATACTTTTTCCGTATTGTTTGTATACCTATATCCTAAGTGCGATAAGCACACAACCACATCACACTTTTGATTTTTCTTTAAGTTAAAAGCCATTTTATTAGCACTATTAATAGGATCTTTATAATGTATTTTCCCAAATAAATCATTGCGTATCAACCCTTCTGGGCTAACTCCCAAGCCAAATATACCAACTTTAATACCATTTTTTTCAGTAATTGTATACGGAAAAACAATCCCTTTTAAAGCTGTTTCTGAAATATCATAATTAGTAGATACAATGGTAGCTTTTGATGATGTAAGTTGTTTGACCAAAGCCTCAACGCCATTATCAAACTCATGGTTGCCAAGTGTTATCACATCATAGCCCATGTTATTCATAGCTTCAATTTCTACGGCTCCTCCAAAAAAATTAAAATAGGGAGTTCCCTGAAAATAATCCCCAGCATCCACCAACAAGATGTCTCCTTCTACCTGTCTTATACTATCAATAATGGCACAACGCATAGCAAAACCACCCTCGCCTTTTTCATTTGGCTCAATAGCACTATGTACATCATTGGTATGCAAAATAACGAGTTTTCGCTCGCCAGGAGTACACGAAAAAAGTATACTGATTAATATAAACAGGGTGAATATATATGTCCTTTGTTTCATAACTTTATTCAATTTGATAACGATTATCCATTTCTGCAATAATGGGCTTTCCTTGTTTTGTTTCATTTACAATATGCTCCAATATAACATCTCTCATTTTAATAGCAGGATTCACCAATACTTTATGTTGCAACAATGCCGTTAACCCATCCTTCCCTGTTAGTAAATAATCACTCGTTATTACACGATATGTGGCTGTTTTATCGAGGGGTTTTCCTTGAACATATACACGTTGTAATATGTTTTTCTTTACAATCAATTGCATGCCGCTATATCCTTCCCCATTCGCTACTACTATTTCATTAGCAAGCTGCCAAATAGCGTCTCCAGTCATACTCACAATTATACATTCGTTTTCAAAAGGCATCACAGCAAACACTGAACGAACGGTAATATCTCCTTTCATTATAGGATAACGCAAACCTCCCATATTGACAACAGAAATAGCCGTAGGAATAATGGTATTAGCACGCTCGAGCAATAAATCGGCTACAAAATTAGACAACAAACTCTGGGGTCTGCCAACAGTCATATCTTGAGGGGCATACCCAATTACCGTATTCATCTCACTATCAATGGTATCTTTAAATGGTTGCACAAACTCATCAATAGCAACACACGGCGATAGCCCCACATCAGCATTTACCAAAATAGCTTCTGAATAAACAGTAATTTTCTGTGATGGTTGCCTTACGAAATAAGTAACCAAACCAACGCCTAGTACGAATACCAATAATATGTATAATTTTGACATGCTAGTTATGTTTCATTATATTTCGAAATAAAAAAGTAAGCGACAATTACAAAGTAACGCAAAATTTTGAATAAAAACAAATTGTGTAAAATAAACATGCAACAGTTTGTAAGATAAAAAATTAATGCTATCTTTGCAGTCGTTTTTGGCATAATCTCTTGCACGAACATGGGGGTCTGTAATATTATGTCGTAATGTTGAATTTAATAAATTAGCAAAAATGGATTTACTTAAGGTAGCCGAAGCGTCATTTGCTTCAGAAAAAGAATTACCCGCTTTTAAAAGTGGAGACACAATTACTGTTTCTTACAAAATTATCGAAGGAAACAAAGAACGTGTGCAACAATACAGAGGTGTTGTTATAAAAATAGTAGGACATGGCGTAAAAAAACGTTTTACTGTACGCAAAGTATCTGAAAACGTAGGTGTTGAAAGAATTTTTCCAATGGACTCTCCTTTTATCAATGCAATAGAGGTAAATAAAAATGGTAAAGTTCGTAGAGCAAAATTATATTACCTAAGAGCTTTAACAGGTAAAAAAGCAAGAATCAAAGAACGTAAAAGATAATTTTTTACACATAATACACATAAAAAGGCATCAACCATATATAGTTGATGCCTTTTTTAGCAATTAGAGAGTCTTGTTTATGTAAAAAATCACAAAATATTTTTTTTTTCATTCAAAATATTCTATTTTTGTATAGATTTTACAAAAATGACTGAAGAGCACGATAAGTTACTAAAAAGTTTTGAGAGTCGTATTTCTATGTTGTTGCAAAAAATGGATTCGTATCAATCTCAACTTGCAACCCTCAAGGATAATTATGACCGTAAAAATAAGGAACTTATGCATGCTCACAAGACAATAGTAGAATTGCAAGAAAAATACGACAACCTGAAAATTGCAAAAACAGTTGCTCTTTCTAAAACAGACATCAAAGATGGAAAGTTACGGTTGTCGAAAATGATGCGTGAAATTGACAATTGCATAGCACTGCTCAATGATTGATATGGAAAAACAAGACTTACTCACCATTCGAGTAATGATATTGGACACTTCTTATCCTATCAAAATTAGAAGAGAAGAAGAAGAAATATATCGAAAAGCAGCTAAACAATTGAATGAAAGAATTTTAGCTTATCGTAAAAAGTTCGATAGAAACCTTAATGACATTGACTATGTGATAATGGTAGCTTTTGAATTATCGTTACTTAGTTTGAGATTGGAAGAAGAAAGAGATAATTCTCCATTTATATCTACCATTCAAGCATTGGATAATCGATTGGCTGAATACCTGAAAAACAATCAACTAGACACTAAAAACGAGGAATAATATACTATTCAGTTTTTTACGCAGATTTTATAACATTGCAATTCTCAAAATCAACTCTGTTGTTTTTGTTTTTGCAATGTTTTTATTTATTTACTAATACCTATTATATATGACAATTATTTATATCATTCTGGCATTTGTTGGCGGTGCTACGGTATCGGCAATAGTGGTGCAAATAGTGCAAAAAGCACGAGCCAAAAGCATTATTGATGCGGCTCAAATTGAGGCTGAAACTCTTAAAAAGAGTAAGCTATTGGAAGTAAAAGAAAAATACATCCAATTAAAAGCAGAGTATGAAAAACAAATGACCGCTCGTAATGCTAAAATTCAATCGATAGAGGCTAAAATTAAGCAAAAAGAGCTGTTTATAGAGAATGAGGAAAAACAACTGGAGAAAAAAGCAGCGGAACTAGAAAGTATAAAGCTAAACTATGAAAATCAGTTGAGTTTGAATGAAAAGAAAGAAGAAGAATTAGATAGACTGCATCACCAAGCAGTACAAAAATTAGAAGCTGTTGCGGGTTTATCTGCCGAAGAAGCAAGAAACAGCCTAATAGAATCGTTAAAGAATGAAGCCGAAACAACAGCAGCCTCGTACATTAACGAAATAATGGACGAAGCTAAAATGACAGCCAACAAAGAAGCTAAAAAAATTGTGGTAAATACCATACAACGTGTGGCAACAGAAACGGCAATCGAAAATTCAGTTACGGTATTTCATATCGAATCTGACGAATTAAAAGGTCGTATCATTGGTCGCGAAGGTAGAAACATACGCACATTAGAGGCAGCTACAGGAGTAGAAATTATTGTAGATGATACCCCAGAGGCGATTGTACTATCAGCATTTGACCCAGTAAGACGCGAAATTGCACGTTTATCGTTACACCAATTGGTAACAGATGGACGCATTCACCCTGCTCGTATCGAAGAGGTAGTAGCTAAGGTAACCAAACAAATTGAAGAAGAAATAGTAGAAATTGGTAAACGTACCACCATTGATATGGGTGTGCATGGATTGCATCCTGAATTGGTTCGCTTGATTGGTAAAATGAAATACCGTTCGTCTTACGGACAAAACTTATTGCAACACTCGCGCGAAACGGCTAATTTATGTGCCGTTATGGCAGCTGAATTGGGCTTAAATCCGAAAAAAGCACGTAGAGCAGGACTTTTGCACGATATAGGCAAAGTGGCAGACGAGGAACCAGAATTACCACATGCACTTTTAGGCATGAAACTTGCAGAGAAATACAAAGAAAAACCCGATATTTGCAATGCCATTGGAGCTCACCACGACGAGGTAGAAATGCAAACCCTACTCGCTCCTATTGTGCAAGCGTGTGATGCTATTTCGGGTGCTCGTCCAGGTGCTAGACGCGAAATTGTAGAAGCGTATATCAAACGCTTAAACGACTTAGAAAATATTGCCCTATCGTATCCAGGTGTAATGAAAACCTACGCCATACAAGCAGGTAGAGAGCTACGTGTAATTGTAGGTGCAGATAAAATTGATGACCAAGCAACAGAAAGACTTTCGCAAGAAATTGCGAAACGCATTCAAGACGAAATGACCTACCCTGGTCAAGTGAAAATTACCGTTATCAGGGAAATCAGATCGGTAAGTGTTGCTAAGTAGTACATAACATTGGGCTTGACTGGAATTGACAGCGAGTAAAATTGGTATGTAAGCATGCAGAGCTTTGTATGAGTAGCTCTTTAATCTGAACATACAACAATCTAATTGGCGAAAATAACTACGCTCTTGCTGCTTAATCGAATAACAGTAGATTAGCTTAATTTCGGTACAAGGTGCTGAAACAAGACATCTCTCAAATGCCCACTCCTTGAGGCGGTTTGATATAGAGGTGCTAACTAAATCAGGGATAGCTTATCATCGCCTCGTATGGTAAGTGAAAATAAAGAGGATAAGGTTGTAGTTGGTGGTTTCGGTCTTGCTACAACACGAAAATAAAAGCGAAAATAAGCATGTAGAAAGCGTATTAATTTCTTGTTTGGACGAGGGTTCGACTCCCTCCAGGTCCACCAACTAAACAAAACCACTGATAATCTATTTATTATCAGTGGTTTTGTTATTTTTTATGTTTGTGTTTACGTTACAATAAGTTGTGCTCATTCGGAAAAATTGTATTTTGATAAATAAGGTGATAATCTTACCTTTATGATAGTAGTAGGATTTTCAATCCACTTTACATGATAGTATAATTTTGCACATCAACTCTCAAACTTACCGACTGACCTCGACCGATGAGCCTAAAAACAAGTGAAGCTGGCGTTAAGAAATAGTCCTGTTTGAGCGACAAAGGAGCGAGTTGGGACTGTTTTAGCAAGCTGAGCGTCGGTTTTTAGAGCGAGGTGGGCGGAGTCTTGAGCTTTTTTGATTACTTTATTGTGTCAAGTGGCACATCCCGACTTTAGTTCGGGGACAAAAAAGTAATTAGGGTTTGGGGCAAAGCCCCATGTATAAAATAAATTCTTATACATGTTGTTAGCAGAAAAAAAGCGAGACAAATTAGGATTTAATACATATAGATATCAGAGCTACGCTCCTCTATTATGACGAAAATCATTATTTTCTACGAAGAAATCAGAACTACGTTCCTATAGCGTTAGCAATTTGTGATTTAAAATGTAATGATATTGAACTGTCTATTTCTGAATTACGTTTATAAAAAAATTGGACTGTTATTACTAACAATCCAATTCTCACAACCTACTATTAAAAATCAAACTTACATTTCGTTCAAGTGAGTAAACTTGTAAACAAAAGGATAAATTTTACATGCTACACAAAAATTAAAGGCAGCTTCTAAAAAAGCACAAATACCAAATATAACCACCAAAACAGTAGCAACGGAATCTACACCGAACAATGAAAATATTGCTATAGACAAGCTAAATACCAAGCCTATACGGGCTGCAAATATCTTTGGACCAGCATTTGTTTTCTTGCCTGTAGTCGAAAATCTAGCTAATACTGCTTTTGACAATTTTGCCAAAATACTGTAATCGGGTTTTTCAATGGATCGAGCAAAAAAATCAGCTACCAAAAAAAGGATAATAAAATAATGCTGTGTAAGAGCAAACAACACGAGTAATAGTACGGTGATAGCACTGTTGATGCGTGGAATACGCTCGTCTATTTGTTGCGACGATATAGGGCAAATGGCTTGTAGTTTCATAATGGTATATATTAGTGATTTATATACAGCAAAGATACAGCCACTTACACTACCCCACAATCCCACAAAGCGAGTATTTTTTATACCATAGTTGTGGTATGGAAAAAGATGAACGAAGAATTATAGTAAGGTTACACTACTTTTTGAAAGAAGTTTTTAAAACTCCAACTGAACCGATAAACTTTGCAAGGAAGGTTTGATAGAAGCCCTTTTAATCCACTTGTACGAATGGAAATCAATTGCTAAAGCTGCTATACTCAAACCAGCTGACACGTAAAGCAATTCTTTGTCAAATGATCCTGTGTAATACATTATGCTTGTTGCCAAACTCAATCCATAACAAATTTGTGCACAACGCTTTTGGGTATAAAACCTATTAAGGTTGTGTTGTATCCAAGCATCATTATAGGCTGACTCTGATAATTTTTTGTTCTTTTCATAAAAGCTCCCTTCGATGATATACGCCTTATCATACGCGTCTGTTGCATCTCTTAGTTGTTTTGGTTGAAAACCAATGGTCTTTACCAATGAAGCATCAATAGTACTAATGTTTGAATCTTTATTCCGTTTAAACGTCAAATAGCCATCTTCAATATCAAGTACTCTATAAACTGTATATATTTCTCCGCTTTTCAAAAAAATAGTATCGTTTTGGCTATAGGCAACAAAAGTAAAGAGAAGGAATGTAAGAAGTAAGGTAATTTTTTTCATAAGAATAGTTACTAGAATAAGGTGTGCAAATGTATATAAAAATTTTAACTTATTCAAGTTAAGAGTGTGATGATTTGTGTAGTAATTACAAGGAGATTTTAGCTACAAAAATGAGGTTCTAAGAATTTGCATTAATATGTACGACTTCTAACATTTTAATATTTGGTTGTAAGTTGCTTTCGCTACGCCGATTTTCAATTCAAAAAAAAATCTTTTACTTGATAAACAACATTAGAGTTGAATTTTTATGTGTATATTTGTAATCAGAATTCTAAACTATTGAGCGATGATAAGGTACGCCACATTTTTCATTATACCTTTTGTACTTCCAGCTTTGCTTTTAGGTACCATTTTTGGATTTAGCCTGCAAACGCCTTGGTATCAATATGTGCTTTATTTCATTTTGATGCTCATTGGATTTGTTGTATGGGCTAAAATTTGGAAAAAGTGGGATGCTGTAATTACTAAAGCCAAACAAACACTTCCGAATAAGTAAATTTACCTTTATCTATTGTTATTTATTTGCTTTCGCCTCCTCGCTCCGTATCAACACCAACTCTTTTGAGAAAAAAGTCCATTGTTCTTCTGTCAACTTGTCGGGGTAAATGTGTAGGTAATATCGAAGTTGTGCGTTTACCTATCTAATCCATTCAGAGATGTGATTTGCTTTGGCTACGCCGATTTTCCTTTCAAAAAAAAATCTTTGACTTGATAAACAATACAACACCGCCGTGCATCGTGCCCGCGTAGTTAAGCAGTGGGAACAGTTCCAAGGCGAGAGACACCTATACCCAAATATAGAATGGTTACGAACGCGTTCCGCATCGCCTCGTGAAATACATTTGGCGTATGTGGGGCGTGTTTGGGCAATGAATGACCCATTTTGGAACTCCAATCAACCTGGCTGCACTTGGAACTGCAAATGCTCATGGAAAACTACCGATGCAAAACCCACAGACAACAATAACATCGTACAGGTAGAAGCTTCAGCAGGGTTGGAGGGTAATCCCTATTACACACACGAAATTTTCACGAACAAACATCCGTACTTCAGTAGGGTAAATAAACATGTACCAGCACTGGGACCACTTCGTAACACGGACGAGATTGCGTACTTGAATAAAAACGAAAGTGGCATAAAGTGCAAAGTACATTTCAATGCACAAAAAGAGTTTGAACAGGTAAACAAAGCATTTTTACCAGCCCTTAAAGAAGCTGGATTTGAAGAGATTAAATTCCTGCCTCAAATAGAGAAGAGCGAAACAGAGCTTCGAAAACGCTACTTCGGGAAATACTGGGAAAGTAAAAAATGTGCGGATGTCCACGCTGATGGATTGTTTGTAGAACTGAAAGAAGCTAAGGCTGGTAAGAAAACACGTAGAAATATAGTTGACCATATAGGCGACTCTGCAAAAAAATCAGACGTAACAATAATTCATATTGCAAAAATATTTGAAGAAAGTATGCTTAGACAGTTAGCTGATGACCAATTCAAAAAATATAATAATCTACAGAGAATAATTTTTTACGATAAAGTTAAGATGATTGATTGTAAAAAAATCCAAGGGGAAATACTACAGAAGTAATATTTCCCCTCTTGGGTGTCCGGGAACACATCCCTGACACCACAAAGGTAATACATTATTTAAAAAAAACATTTCGTTTTATTAAAAAATATTTTTATGAGCTCACCAAAACTACTAGTAAACCTTAAAACGCTACCATCCGAGCTCAAACAAGCTATACACGATGTAGCCATTATTACAGGCAAACAGGCGGTAGATCTGTTTAAAGAAAACTTTCAAAAAGAAAGTTTCAACGGGCAAGCATGGCAGTTGCGAATAGCTTACAAATTAAGTATCTTTTACTTGATAAACAACATTAGAGTATAAACCTTATACAAGGCTAGGATACTAACAAAAAAAGCCCTTAATAAAAAGAGCTTTTATGATATCGGTACCGCTATAAGAGTAGGCGTTAGATCGGTTTTACTGATAGACCTGTTCCCTATCAAACGATATGCAAAGATAATACCTATTTTACTTACAACAAAATATTTTATAGAAAACCAATACAGTTTTTTTTAGTATTGGTAAAAGACTAACTGCCAATACACTATGTTATGGCTACTACACGAGCAATTAACAAAAAAGCCTATCAACAAATGATAGGCTATGTTTATAGAAACTAACAGGACTGCACTCTTTGTTAATTTTACAAAAAGGAAACTCCCCTTTTCAACTCTGCAAAAGTAGGAATTATTTTTTATGTATACAATAATAAAATAAATAATAATGTTGTCTTTAAATAAAATAACTATATTTGCATTGTCGTAGCGCACGAGCTAAATAGGACTAACTATTTAGTGGTGGTAGCGATAACGGTTTTAGTCAATCGTTTAAAAGTCTTGGTGCGGACTTTTTAATAAATCAAAGCATTACTTTGATACAAAGCAACTCTTTTTGGGTTGCTTTGTTCGTTCAAAATCACAACATAGCAGTCTTCATAATTTACAGATATAAAAAAAATAATTAGTGGAGATTTGCTTTAGCTACACCGATTTTTCAATTCTATAAAAATTACAGACTGGACTGAATAAAGAAATTCATTTATTACACAACCATAACAATATACATAACACCTAGTATGAACA
>JAAYPI010000154.1 GCA_012519885.1 Bacteroidales bacterium | reverse complement strand
CGAGCTTGATCTATAAATCTAACAAATTCTGCCAATCCTTCTGTTGAATAAAATTCTTCCGATTTGTACGACCCATCTTCAAATCTCTCACGTTTATCTGTCAAAATCAAACGGATACCTGCATTTAAAAATGCTAACTCACGTAAACGACCAGCTAAAATATCATATTTATATTCAGTAGTCATAAAAATAGATCCATCTGGCTTAAAGGTTACAGTAGTTCCTCTCTGAGTAGACACGCCAATTTCTCTGACAGAAAATTGGGGTTTACCACACGAGTACTCCTGCTCATAAACCTTGCCCTCTCTATGTACCTCTACCCTCATATAATCAGACAAGGCATTTACACAAGAAACACCCACTCCATGCAACCCCCCAGATACTTTATACGAATCTTTATCAAACTTTCCACCAGCATGCAATACTGTCATTACAACCTCAAGAGCAGACTTACCTTCTTTTTCATGCATATCAACAGGAATACCACGCCCATCATCTTTTACAGTAATCGAATCATCTTCGTTAATAAATACATCAATATGTTTACAATAGCCAGCAAGTGCCTCGTCAATTGAATTATCAACCACCTCATATACAAGGTGATGCAACCCCTTCGTCCCAATATCACCAATATACATAGCCGGACGCATACGTACTGCCTCCAACCCTTCTAATACAGTAATACTACTGGCTCCATACCCACCATTTTCTTTTTTTTCTTCTTCGCTCATAATTTTTAAATTAAGTAAAAAATAAACAGACAAATTTACATAAACTTATCAAGAAAGCGAAATTTTACAGACACAAAATGACTCTAAAATGGTAATTTAGATTTTCCCTTTTTTATTCTCTTATTCATCAATCAAATAAAAAAATCCTTGTATATTTGCACTTTCTTATGTCTTTGCCTTATAACCAACATAGTATTATTTAGTTTATATCATTAGCTTCAACATTTACTTATGAAAAAAAAGATTGCTATCATTGCTGGAGGAAACTCTTCCGAAGTTATCGTTTCTCTTAAAAGTGCTCAAGGTATTTACTCTTTTATTGATAAAAAAACCTACGAAGTATATATTGTTACCTTAATTGAGAAAAAATGGTCTGTCAAATTAGAAGATGAAACAGAAGTCGACATAGACAAAAACGACTTTTCTTTTATATTAAATGGAGAAAAAATACTTTTTGATTTTGCCTATATCACCATACACGGAACCCCTGGTGAAAATGGGATTTTACAAGGATATTTTGATTTAATTGGATTACCCTACTCCTGCTGTGGAGTATTGGCTGCTGCTATTACATTCAATAAATTTACGTGCAATCAATACCTAAAAGGATTTGGCATACCTGTAGCCCCTTCTATTTTGCTACGTAAAAACGAACACATACAAAACACTGTGGTTGTCGAAAAAATCGGCTTACCTTGTTTCATCAAATCAAATGTAGGTGGTAGCAGCTTTGGTGTAACCAAAGTAAAAGAAGAAAAGCAAATTCAACCTGCTATCGAAAAAGCTTTTGCAGAAGGCAATGAGGTTATTATTGAAGGATTCTTACAAGGAACAGAGGTAACCTGCGGAATGTACAAAACACATGAAAAAACACAGGTATTTCCTATCACAGAGGTCGTTAGTGCAAACGAATTTTTCGATTTTGATGCCAAATACAACGGTCAAGTAACAGAAATTACTCCAGCCCGTATCCCTCAAGAAGTTACAAACCATATACAACAATTAACAAATCAGCTATACGATATACTTGGATGCAAAGGAATCATTCGAGCAGATTTTATTATCAACAAACAAAATGTCCCTTATTTACTCGAAGTCAACACTACACCTGGAATGACCCCTACAAGCTTTATACCTCAACAAGTTAAAGCAGCTGGTATGGCTATTTCATCGGTAATGGAAGACATTATTGAAAACAAATTAAATCACCTATAATGTATATTTAACAGTCATTCGGCATGAAAAGCAGAGAAGAAATTATCGAAATAGTACAAAACGAACTAACTCTTACCAATTGGCTATCAGAACCTATAGACTTATATAAACCCATAGCCTATACGATGTCTATGGGAGGAAAACATATACGCTCTGCAATCACATTGATGGCTTGCAACCTATACAGCGACAATATACATCTGGCTCTTCAACCTGCCATTGGAATTGAAGTTTTTCATAATTTTACGCTTTTGCACGACGACATTATGGATAAAGCAGAAACCCGTAGAGGTAAGCCAACCGTACATGTAAAATGGAACGATAACACCGCTATCTTGTCGGGCGATGCCATGCTCATTAAAGCCTATCAACTACTGGCAAAATGCCCACCAGAAAACCTTTCTGAAATACTTTCTGTATTTTCTCAAACAGCTATTGAAGTTTGCGAAGGACAACAGTACGATATGAATTTCGAACATCAAGATACGGTTTCAGAAGAAGAATACATTGAAATGATTCGTTTAAAAACAGCCGTATTATTGGCTGCAAGCTTAAAAATTGGTGCTATTATCGGTGGTGCAACTCCACTACAAGCGAATGCTTTATACGATTTTGGTATTAATATTGGCATCGCCTTTCAACTACAAGACGACTTACTTGATGTATATGGAGATCCTACAATTTTCGGAAAAAAAATCGGCGGAGATATTATCTGCAATAAAAAAACTTTTTTGTTGATTCGTGCACTGAAAAATGCAAACAATACTCAACGTAATAAAATCCAACACTGGATGACACAACATCCTGATGACCCAACCGAAAAAATTGTACAAATGACCTCAATATTCAACGAAACGGGTGTAAAACAAGCCTGCCAACAACGAATGAAAGAGCATTATAACAAAGCCCTACTTGCTTTGAATAAAGCATGCGAAGTAGAAGAAAAAATAGT
>JAAYPI010000153.1 GCA_012519885.1 Bacteroidales bacterium | reverse complement strand
GCAGCCTGTGTTCTTGGCTGTCTCTTGGCATTGATTACAAAACATAGTCATATTTTTTAAATTTATACAAAGTTAATTTTATTTCTTCAATTTGCTTGATAGTTTCTCTATTATTGTGGCTAACGGTGAAGGGTATAAGAAGTGGCGGATTGTGTTCGAATAACTTTTAAGATACCTATAACGCTCGTGAGAACTAAAAAGTTTGAATTGTACTGTTACTCCGCCATTTCTTATAACCTATGTTGTGCGTTCGGCTTTCTTATCCATAGAATTTTTTTAAGTGTTTTGCTTGATTTTCCAATTCAGGAAAAAGAGTTGCTTCATTTATTCCTACTACATTTAGTTCTTGTAATATTGTTTCTTTACTATCATTATCAATTCTAAAATCAACACCATTTGATTCAAGGTTAAGTATCCACTCATTTGGTATTATTGCAGGTTGACTTTTCACACCATTTATACCAAAAATAAAAAAAGCTCCACTTTGCTTAATTATTCTGCTATTGCTTTGTTTTACTTTTACTGCAACTACTCTTTCAATATCTTTTGGATTAATTATTGGTTGAAAATATGATTTTTCTTCTTTAATTTCATGTATTAAATATCCAATTTCTTCTTGTTTGTTAAACTCTTCTATATCCATTGTTTTTATTTCTTCAATATCAAAACTACTTGGTCGCTTTGATATATTTGCTAAAATACTTACAGTATCGCTATCATAATATTTAATATCATTGTTGGGTACTCTAAAAACAATAACCTTCCCATCACGTTTACTTTTACCACAAGCAAAAAACAAAGCTACAAGTGCATTTGTTGTCAGGTCTAATAATCTAGTAGGAAGCCCGTAGTGTTGCATCTTGACCAATTTTTCTAATGCACTTTTCTCATTTAAAAAATCAGTTGGTGTTCTAAGAATAAATTCTTTGAATAAATAATGTTCGTTGTTAATTAGTTTACGATTTCTATAAATACTTGGTTCTAATTTAAACTCAACATCAGAGTGTCCTCGAAAAAACAATTCAGAACTTCTTATTTTAATTTTCTGTAACTCTTTAACAAAGTCTGCTATGTTTTTTATTGCCATATTTGTTTTTATTCTAAATCTAAGTGTGCAATAAGTAAAGTAATATTATTCTCAAATGAATTCTGTTCCGTTTCAATGTTCATTATCTCATTTAATCCTGCTTTTTTTAAAAGCACTCTTGTCATAACTGACAGGTCTTTGTCTATGATGTTTCCACATGCGTGGCAAACTTCTCCTATATTGAATAATGTCCAATTTCTTATAAAGTCGTAAATGTTCATAGAATTGGAAATATTGTTTAAGAAGGGTAAGTCAAAAAATGGTATTCCATATTTTGGAAAATACCTGAACATTCTATGAATCATATCATCCCAAAATGGATGGTCAAACCAGAAAAATGGGAAACTGTTTGACTTTCTTGTAGTACTTGTGTCAATATGATTTTTAAGGTTGTCATAAGAAATTTTATTTCTGTTTTGCAGCCCGTAAATTGTCTTTGCATTTACCAAAACCATTTCTCCTGGATTTTTGAATAACCCATAAGTTCCTAAATTCCCAGAGTAATTTAGAAAAATTATTTCATCTGCATAGTTTTTTTTGAATAAACCTTTTTTCCCTGTTATTGTAGGAAAGTTTCGCAGTAAATATAGTTGATTTTGGTCAATTTCCCAATTATCAACAGTATTTTCTTTTTTATTTTGAACAAATGAAATCTTTTCATAAATGATGTTTCTGCCCTGTGTTACAACAGAAATAATCGCCAAATCAGCCATTTCAGTTGTAACAGGTTTATCCTGATTAAAAAATTCCACAAAAGACCTTGTTCCGTGTATTTTTCTACTGTAAAAATGCAATTTTTCAAATGATTTCCCATTCAAAGTATCACACATATTAGTAACTGTTTTTACTTCATTGTGGGAATTTGAATAAGAGTTTGCTAAGGATTCATATGTTTCCCTTGACAAATCATTTTGAAATTGTCTAAAATCTTTTCGATTATAATAGTCTGCAAATGTTCTATAAAGTCTGTCCATTTTGATTAAGGTGTTTCTTTAAGCTGACGCACAACGTTACGCATATGCCTAGTGGCGGATTGCGGACGATTCAACTGTCAAACCGTGGAGAAGTTTGAGCGGGCGAAAAGCCTTGCAAAGTGCAGTAAAACCGCCATTAGGTATATGCGATGTTAGCTTGCGTTATTTATAATCTTCCTGAATGTTCTATTAATTTCTTTTCCAATTCTGGATTTTCTTGCATCATATTGTTATATGGTCGTTCAGCTTTATAACTTATTAATTTTCCATTTTTGTCAATCATTAGGTAGGTTGGAACAGCCATTATACTCAATTCTTCGAGAAGTTTTGCGTCAAAACCTTTTTCAAATCTATAATGATTCTCTTTTCCTAATGATACTTTAAAAACCTCACTCCATAAATTATCATTGAAATTATCTACGGTAATATAAACGAATTCAATTGGATAGCCTTTTAGCTTCTCCTTCAGATTTTTTGATAATGGCATTGCTATTCTACAAGGTCCACAGCCTAAACTCCATATATCAAGATAAATCACTTTCCCTTCATATTTTTTTAAAATATCGGCTATTGTTAGCCTATTATTTGCGGTATCTCTTAACTCGGTTTGTAGAATTTCATTATTAAAATTTGCACCAATCATGTCTTGCTTTTTGTTGAACTTTTCTAATTCATAATTGATAACAAAAATGCAGTTCTTATCTGATTTGATTTTATTAAATGATGCCATTAAGGCAGAATCATATTTATCATAGATTGATAAGTCGTAATATATGCTCTGCACCAAATAGTGTTCTCTAGTTAAGCCAGATAAAGAATCCATAATTATTGAAAGTTTTACAGAGTCTTGGTTTAATGAGGTATTTGAAGACAAGATTTTTTCTGTATTTGAACGAATCATATCATTCAAAAGCATTAAATAATTTGCATAGATTAAATTTTTGTCACTCTGCAAATTCTTCATACTAAAATGTTTCTCATATTCCTTTGGAACATTAATTGAATCCATTGGTAAGTTGTTTTTTCGAGAATAAGCCATCACTGCTTGTTGATATAAATCAATGTATTCAAGTTTATTTTCAATCTCAAAATAATTGACATATTCCTTACTAAATGTGTGTGATTTGCTAAATTTCTCAAATTCTGATTTTCTTTCGCCAATATAATCATCAATCATCATAAAAAAGTCTTTAAACTCATGTGCTTCCATATACCATGACATCATAATACTCATACGAGAACATTTGTCCTTCTTAGAAAGTAGATATAAAAAGCTATTTTTCTCTGCCCCTTTCCCTGAATAAATTATAGTGTCTTTTTCAATTCTAATTTCAATTCGGTCGTTTGGTTCAAATACTACATCATATCGTTTGTCATTTATACTCATAACCCCAGTGCTTAGATTTTGCAATGGGATTTCTATTTCAAAATTTCCCAAACTGTCAATTTGAGGTATATAGGCTTTGGGTTTAATATCGGCAAAATGTTCCTTAATCCATTCAAACTTTAGTAATTCTGTCTCTTTGGGAACATTTCCTTTAATTAACACTACATTTTTTTGTTCATTTTGAGTGCAAGAAATGAATAACATCATTGCAACTCCGATTAATAAAAATAATTTTCTCATAATTTTGATTATTTGTGGGTTACTAATTTTTTCTAATGCAAGCTAACGGTTGGCGGTATGAAACGTTGGGGAGTTCGAAGCACTAACCTGTCAAAATGAGAGTAAGTTAAAAAAGAGTGATGCAGTTGAGTTAACCACATCACCCCCAATGTTTTATGACCGCTTGTT
>JAAYPI010000020.1 GCA_012519885.1 Bacteroidales bacterium | reverse complement strand
TACTTTATTGAAGCTGTTTGTTTTTAATTTGCGAGACTTAACCCATCTTTTAACAAAAGGTTCCAGAACAGGTTCAGTATCAAGATTTCTGTTGCATAAACCATGAATTTGTTCAATAGTTCCATCGTTTGAAATTTCTACGGTAAAAAAAGGAACATCTAATTCTTCGGCTTTTCTGATAAACATAATGTTTGTATAGCCGTTAGATACTCTATCAATGTATGATTTAACACAATGGTGTAACTCATTTCCTTCCTTTGCTAATTCACAAGGTTCCTTTGGTGCAATAACCACGAAATCATCTTCCTCATATTCCCATTTCTTGCAATCTTTTGCTCTTTTACGGAAATTCTCTAATACGATTTTATCCTTATTGATTTGAATTATAGCAGCCAAAGAATCATGCATATCTTTGATTTGTTCAATATCCCTGAATTTCGCTCTCAAATTCTTTGTATCTCCTACCTGCGAAACCATAATAAGATAATCTCTGTAAAACATTAATGGCTCATGATAACTTTTGTAAGTAGTTCCATTCCAGCATCTATTTACTTCTTCAATTCTCTGGTCAATAATACCAATGATAGACGGAAGCATATTAATAGCACTTATAGGACTGTACGTATTTTTAATAAGAGCTAAACAAATCGTAGCAAATGATATTTTTGTAAATGCATTTTCAATGTTATAATTATGGATGTTCTCGTAACTGTAACTTTCTCTATCATACGCAATATAAGAAATTTCATTGTCTACATATTTTGGAAGACCGAGCTTATCCAAACAAGCTACATAGGCATCCGCGTATGATTTAAATGTTTCATCATCAAGATTTGCAATAGAAGCCAGGTCTGTATTTGATGCATTTCTATACCAATATCTATTGCTGTAGTAGTTTGTGTTGTTTTCATCGTCCATAATCATTTTGACAAAAGAAATTACACTAAAATATCCTTTGTCGTAATTTTCCGAGCGCAAGCTTCTAAAGCAATTAATATTGTTTTCAACATAATCCAGCTGAAATTTGCTAACACCAAGCTTATTGTACAAATTTTTGCCCTTTAAATCACTATTGAACATTTTCATCAGTAATTCTTCTGGATTAATCATAACACTATTATTAAGAATCCAGTTGGTAATATTAGTGTAACCTGCTTTGCTAAGCTGTTCAAAAATAGGCCATTTACAAAAAGCCCAAATAGCCTTACTTCTTGCATTTACATCAATGTCATTGATAACACTACCAAAATACTCAAGCAAAGTACCCTTAGTAACTGAAACATCAAAATCATTTAAAGCAAAATTCCAGTTTGAAGGATTTTTAAACATTCGAGTATATACATATTTTCCCTCCAAATTTTCTTTACCGATATAGATTTCTTTGCCCTGAACATACATTCTGTATCCTTCTTGTATATTCTTGTCATCATCGGCAATAGAACTAAAAGTTCTTAAAACACAAGTTTTCTCAAGGCCAGGTACAGCCTCTAAAGTAGCAAAGGTATCGACATTTGTGCCTATTTTATTATATCTGCTGCCATCCGTGATAGCACTAACAAAGTTATCTGGCTTTTCAACTGTGCCAAGTTTAATAGCTGTTAATTCATCGATTTTTTGCTGCTTTGGACCGCTTCTAACGTTATTAGATACTTTTACCTTTAAGTATTTAGCGAATGAAACTGCATCATTTACATGAAGCATTTTATTGCCTGAAAGCTTAACAATTTTTGTTGCTGGAATAAAGTTTTTAATACGTTCGCAAAAATCCTGCCAAGAATTATCATCGACTTCATTAATATACATCTGCTTTGTAATATCAAAACTTACATTAAGAAGCCTGAAATTTGTCTTAAAAAACTTGTTCTTGAATAACACCTTTTCCTTCCAAACACTTCCGTCCTTCTTCCATGTAATTGGTTCGTAATAAAGTTCTTTGTTTTTTGATAAATACATTCTACAAAGTTCTTCCCAGTGTCTAACATCACCTTCATTAGGAAGAGAAATGTCTAAAGAACATAAAATAAAAACAAGATACCCTTTTTCTGTGTCCTCTCCAACAAAAATACCTTTTTTGCAATTACCCTTTCGCTCAAGCAATCGAAAACCTCTGTCAGTCATAATCTCACATAATTCAGTTGACTGCTCTCCTGTTGAAAGATTATGATAATAATTAGTCCTTTCACCTGCTCCTTCCTCAATCTGTTTTTTTGTTGACTTACGAGACCAAGTGATTATAGTGTCTATTGTCTCTTCAACTTCAACACTACGTTTAATTTTGATGAGGCTGTCTTTAAGATTATAACCGCATCTACATTCATCTACCCAATTCCAAATATTTCTTTTGCAACTTGGACAAACAACAATACCCATAAGCAATTCTCCTTTCTGTATTTTCTTTTGTAAAATATAAAAGAAAATGAAACACAAAACTTTTTATTTTATACTTTACACTAGTATAATACCACATACGCAAAAAATAATCAATATTATTATTTACAATTT
>JAAYPI010000210.1 GCA_012519885.1 Bacteroidales bacterium | reverse complement strand
TGTCTGTCATTTACTGTCATGCTATTATTAATATGCATATAAGAAGCCCCCTAGTATTAAGTTATTCGCGTATCTTAATCTTACTAGAGGGCTCTTTTTTATGCAATTTTTTCTTTCAAAGATTTTCAAGCCTAAAAACAGTGTTAAACCCTTGATATATAAGGATTTACACATAAATATATAAAATGACGTTGTTTCTATATAGTATCAAGATAAGAAGAAACTCGTTTCACTCGTTTCAAAATTCTTCAAAACGTATGTATTTATTCCAATTTCCTTTTTGAGTAGAAACTTCGACCCTTCAAACTTCCCGAAGATGAGCCACCAGGAAAAAACGCCCTGGTGGGCCCACTTCGTTAAGTGTACTTGAAGGGTCTTTTCTTTCTCAAAAAGTTTTCTCGGCATAAAAACGACTTTTAAGAAAATAGCAAGTTTTATTTTTATTTTATTCGTATATGAATAATTTGAGAATGAGCATATCACTTTACAGAATCCAAATTCGACGTTAAACTTTCGTTAGAAACCCGTAAGGGCGCATCTACACGTCGTAAACGACGTCGATGAAAAACTTTTATTTTCTACTTCGTAGGAAAGTTTTTTCTCACCTACGTTCGACGTTACTATTCAAATATTTTTATGAGTACGACTAATTAAAATTTGATAAATACATACAAAAATAGCCTAGACCTATAAATTAGATCTAGGCTATTTTTTATTCGTTTTTTAAATAATAATCTTGTTTTTCATAATTAAATATCGCAATAATTGAATTTGCTTTTGACTCTGTTTCTGAAATTTCATCATCACTCGTATGAATTAAATCGCCATCTTCGTTATCGTCTAAATTTAAACGCTTGTGAGCCGTTTTTAAAGCTCCTCCATAAGAAATGAGTCGTTTAGCATATAAACCTCTCTCAAGGTCCTCTACGGCCTTTAAATTGCTTTCTAGGTCATCTGTAAGGTAATCAGATGATTTAACGCTGTATTTAGCCGTTTCTTTGATTGCTGATATAATGGCAGAATCCTTTTTCTTATTCGGTTTGATTGCTCGAATGTTCACAATAGGTCTATAGTCCACTTGTAATGCTCGTTGCCATAAATCTGTCCATTCACTTTGAGTAATATAATTCTCTTTATTTAAAAAGAAATTATACTTAACAGAAAGTAAAATATGCATATGCTGGTTGTAAGATCCATTCTCTTTATTAACCGTTATTTCAGTTGCTCTCATAAAACCGATGAGATTTTTTGATACTTTTTTATACTGTTTAAGCTTATTAAATGCTTTAGTCATATGACTTAAAGATTTATTTAACTCTTCACCCGTCCATACATTTTTAATTGTTAATGTTAAAAATAACCAACGAGAGCTTGGATACTCTTTTAAAACTTCTTCAACCACTCGTTGCGATTGATAACTTTGTTTCATTGCTCGTCTCCAATTACAAACTGGGCATAATTTTGATTTACAAAACCATGCTCGATATAGTTTTAAATGTCCAGTATCGCTCGGTTTAAACTCCAATACTTCGCCACACTGTTTAACATTATTAGATTTCTTAAATTCTAGTATTTGAAGTAATTCAGCGTATGTTACGTTTGCTACCTTTTTTTCACGCCATGGTCGTGTTTTTCCTGTTTTAGTAATGTCTTTAAACGGTTTATTTGCTTGTCTGTCATTTCCTGTCATGCTATTATT
>JAAYPI010000152.1 GCA_012519885.1 Bacteroidales bacterium | reverse complement strand
TGCCAGAAATATCTTCCGTTTGAAAAGTAAAATTATCGCCATATACTATTTCGTCTCCACTTTCAATTTTTACCCTGTAGTAATAAGTAGTATTGGAGGCTAAATCGGCAATAGTTACGCTTACTGGTACATCTTCAGAACCAGATACTTGATTTGGTGTAGCTGAAACTTCTGTGCCATAACTAGCAGTTGTTCCATACTCAAAAGAAACTTCTCCTGTGGCATTCTCAGCACGCACTGTGGCATTTAGGGTAGCACTGGTTGAAGCAACATGCGTAGCATCCTCGGTAGTAGCTATGAAAACCGGTGTAATGTTTGTTACGGTCACATCTTGATAGCTAGTAGGCTCTTGATATGAAGTAGGAAAAAAAATAGGATCAAAAAAAACAAGAGACCCATAAAAATTCTCTCCTATAACCCACCGAGCATAAACCAGACCATCCTCCATATTACTATTACTATTACTTTTACTACTATTATTATACAAATAATAATTGTTTGTTTCGTGCTTAAAGTAAGGCCAATCTAATCCCCCGTATGTCCCTTCCTCTATGTAAACACCATTTGCTTCAAAAGGAAAGGTAATACCTGACACTTCAAAGCGTTGTTTCGAGGAAGAAAATACGCTATACGAAGAGCAAAAGAATAGCACAGATAGTAAAACGACTTTCGCTACTACATGTTTTTTTGTGTAATGATTTTTCATAAGCAGTAATTTTAAGGTAAAACATAACGTAACACTATTTTAATAATGCTAAGGTATGAGTATTGCATTACACACACTACTAAAAAAAACAAAATAGCTGCCTAAAATTACAATTTCAGAAAAGTAAAACAGAGAAAATGAGAAGGATTGATGAATAAAAACTAAATACCTTTGTTTTTGATGTTCTCTTTGTATTGAGAAGGCGAAACTGTAGTAAGTTTATTAAACCATAAATTAAATGAAGAAATGGAAGCAAAACCAGTTTTAATGGCAATTTCAGATACAGGTAAATTAGGATTATTTTCTAATAGCATTACTGCTTCTTTTATCCTATAAGAATTTACCAGTGTCCTAAAGTTGGCGGCATAATGTTCTTTTACAAAACGTGAAAAATAGGTGCGATTTGTTCCTAACATACGCACAACATCCTCTGCTGAAAGCTCGCAATGTAACCAAACTTTTTCTTGCTCAAACAAATTTGTAAATCTTTTAATCATCGAAGATACTTCCACATTTTCCTCATCAATTTGAGTATCCTCAGTTGAAATATCAGAAAGTGGTAGAAAATATTCTGAATAAGGATTTTGATGTCGCAATCCACAACAAACAAGCATAAGAATAAGAACGGTATTTATAATATTAACAGTAGCATGCACAAAAACATCGCCTGCAAAAAACGAAATACCCGATAATGCGGCAAAAATAAAAAATAATCCTAACATATAAATAATCCAATTCAACGAAATGGAATGGGTATAGGAAAAATCATTGGCAATATTTTCTTTATACATTAGGTACCGTTTAATGCCTAAGATAACAATTAAAATAGCATAAACACAACAGCCCAAAAATCCAGCTACTCTAATCCAGCTTTCAGCCGAATGTAATTGTGCAATAAAATCAGAGACGGAATAAACAAAAGGCAACTCTCCCTGAATAAGAACGATAATTATCCAACTTATAAGCAATAAAAATGGCAAACTAAACCACGCAATCCATTTATTAAAAGTAAGCCCACGCTGACTTGTAACTACCACTATATAGTTGTATATAAATGGAAACGTGATTAATCCAGAAAGAGAAAAAAAGAAGTCGAATACTGGATACGGTGGATCAGCAACAAAAACCTCCCACACAACAAGAGCAAGCATCCAAGGTAACCATGCAATCAGAAATATCAAAATTGCTTTTTTCTGTTTATCCGATCTCCATTCAGGAATGACAAGAATTAACAGTATAAACAATACTGTGGTAATTAACGGAAATAGGTAAGAAAACAACACAAAAAACAAGTCTAATGAACCATTCAGCATAAAAATAAGATTAAGAAAATAACATAACGTGTATGTTCAAGTATTGTAAATCGAATAAAAAATAATACCACCTACACATAGCAAAACAAAAGTACAAAAAAATCCGAACTAGCTAGTTCGGATTTTCTATAATAACACAACAAATACTTACTCAGCAATAACCTCTAAACTAATTTCAGAAGTAACTTCTTTGTGTAATTTTAATGTAGCTTTATAAGTACCTACTTCTTTAATAGCATCTTTAAGTACAATGATACGTTTGTCAACAACAATACCTTTAGCTTCTAAAGCCTCAGCTACTTGAATAGTAGTAACCGAACCAAAGATTTTACCTGTTGAACTAGCTTTTACGCCAATAGTTAAGGTCAAACCTTCTAATTGAGCAGCTATTTCATCAGCTTGTTGTTTTAATTGAGCTAATTTATGAGCTCTTTGTTTCAAATTTTCTGCCAATACTTTTTTTGCAGACGATGTAGCTAAAACAGCTTTACCAGTAGGAATAAGGAAGTTGCGACCATAACCATCTTTTACAGTTACGATATCATCTTTAAATCCTAAATTTATTACGTTTTCTTTTAATATAATTTCCATTGTTTTTTTCCTCCTTTGATTTATTATTTCATCATATCGGTTACATATGGAAGCAAAGCCAAATGACGTGCTCTTTTTACAGCTTGAGCAACTTGGCGTTGAAACTTCAACGAAGTACCGGTAAGTCTGCGAGGTAAAATTTTACCTTGCTCGTTTAAAAACTTTTTCAAAAACTCAGGATCTTTGTAGTCGATATAACGGATACCACTTTTTTTGAAACGACAATATTTTTTCTTTTTATTGTCAACTGATGGAGGTGTTAAATATCTAATTTCTGATGAATTTTGTGCCATGGTTTAGTTCTCCTTTACTTCTTTAGTTGATTTTAATTTTCTTCTTTTCTCAGCATACTCAACAGCATATTTTTCCATTTTTAGTGTTAAAAAACGGATAACACGCTCGTCGCGACGGAATTGAATTTCCAACTTGTCCACAATAGGAGACTCAGCATTAAACTCAATCAGGTTATAAAAACCAGTTGATTTTTTTTGGATTGGATACGCTAACTTGCGTAATCCCCAATTTTCTACGTTCACAATCTCAGCTCCTTCTTGTTCGAGAAGAGACTTGAACTTTTCAACCGCTTCCTTCATCTGAACATCAGACAAAACGGGAGTCAAAATGAAAACGGCTTCGTAATGATTCATACATTCTCTGTTTAAATTGTTAATAAAAATTTTTAGCGGGACAAAGGTAGTGTTTTTTTATGTTTCGACAAATATTATAGAAAGTTTTTGTACCTTTGTGCCTCAAAATAATACAAATATGGCAGTAAAAGTTGGAAATAAAGCCCCAAATACATTGGGAAAAGACGAAAACGGTAATCTTATTCAACTATCAGACTATCAAGGGAAAAAAGTTATTTTATATTTTTATCCAAAAGACAATACCTCGGGTTGTACTGCTCAAGCATGTAGCCTACGCGACAATTATTCTGACTTAAAAAACCTTGGCTATGTGGTAATTGGTGTAAGTATTGATAGCGAAACTTCTCATCAAAAGTTTATTCAAAAATTTGATTTACCATTTCCATTAATTGCTGACACCGATAAAACCTTGGTTGAAACTTTTGGGGTATGGGCAGAAAAATCAATGTACGGGAAAAAATATATGGGCACAGTACGTACCACTTTTATCATCGACGAACAAGGCATTATCACACATATAATCGAAGGTAAGGCAGTAAATACAAAAGAACACGCTACTCAATTAATCCAACTTATTCAATCATAAACATAAACGCTATAAAAACCGCATGATTCAATTTTTTGAAACCCCTGAAAAAAATATACTTGCTGTTCAATACACAAAAAAATTAAGCAAAGAAGACAATAACAAGTTAGTTTGGTTATTTGGAAATGCTAACATATTGGATAACAGCTCCATCACTGGAAATTTTGTTGGACCAAGACGCGAAATGATTACCCCATGGAGTACAAATGCGGTGGAAATAACCCAAAATATGGGTATCGAGGGCATTGTTCGTATCGAAGAGTTTTATCCTGCTGATACTACAGGCGATTTTGACCCAATGTTGCAACGCAAATACGACAAACTTACTCAAGAGATTTTTGATGTCATCAAACAACCAGAACCCATTGTATTTATTGATGATATTGCTGCTTACAACCAACAAGAAGGTTTGGCATTAAACGATGACGAAATTAATTACCTCAATAACATTAGCCAAACAATAGGTAGAAAACTAACCGATAGCGAAGTTTTTGGTTTTTCGCAAGTAAATTCAGAACACTGTCGCCATAAAATTTTCAACGGCAAATTTGTTATTGACGGAGAAGAAAAAGAACTTTCTCTGTTTAAATTAATCAAAAAAACGTCTGAATACAACCCAAACAAATTAGTATCTGCTTACAAAGACAATGTAGCATTTAACGAAGGTCCTGTGATAGAACAATTTGCCCCTAAAAGTGGCGATAAACCAGATTCATTCACAACCAAAGAAATTAAATCTGTATTATCGTTAAAAGCAGAAACACACAACTTTCCAACTACGGTTGAACCCTTTAATGGTGCTGCTACTGGCACAGGAGGAGAAATTCGCGACCGCTTGGGCGGAGGAAAAGCTAGTTTGCCCATAGCTGGAACAGCTGTATATATGACATCGTATCCTCGCATCGAATCAAATCGTTCGTGGGAAGAAAATATAAAAGAACGCAATTGGTTATACCAAACACCCGAACAAATATTAATCAAAGCATCGAACGGTGCATCTGATTTTGGAAATAAATTTGGACAACCGCTTATTTGTGGTTCAGTTTTAACGTTCGAGCACGAAGAAAACAACAAAAAATATGGTTTTGATAAAGTAATCATGTTGGCAGGTGGTGTTGGTTTTGGTACCATGCGTGATGCTCTAAAAGGCGAAGCAAAAGTTGGCGATAAAGTAGTAGTGATGGGCGGCGACAATTACCGCATTGGTATGGGTGGTGGTGCTGTGTCATCTGTTGATACAGGTCAATACGACAATGCCATTGAACTAAATGCTGTGCAACGTGCCAACCCAGAAATGCAAAAACGTGCAGCCAACGTTATCCGTACCTTAGCAGAAAGCGACCGCAATCCTATTGTTTCTATTCACGACCACGGTGCAGGCGGACACCTAAACTGCTTGTCAGAATTAGTAGAAAGTAGTGGTGGAAAAATTGACATGAGCAAATTACCCATAGGAGACTCTACCCTATCTGCCAAAGAAATTATTGGAAACGAAAGCCAAGAACGCATGGGGATGCTAATGGACGAAAAAGACATTGACCTAGTGCAAAAAATTGCTGACAGAGAACGTGCTCCGATGTACGTGGTAGGCGAAACTACAGGCGATATGCAATTTGTATTTGAACAAGCAAATGGCGAAAAACCCATTGATTTGCGTTTGGATTACATGATTGGAAACCCTCCTCGTATGGTAATAACAGACAATACCCTTAACGAAACATTTGAAGAAGTTAGTGTTTCTGATAGCAAAATTGAAGAATATATTACCAATGTATTGCGTATTGAAGCCGTTGCGTGTAAAGATTGGTTGACCAATAAAGTTGACCGCTCTGTAACAGGAAAAGTAGCCACTCAACAATGTGCTGGAGAATTACAATTACCATTAAATAACTTAGGAGCTGTAGCCTTAGATTACCAAGGAAAAGCGGGTATAGCAACTTCTATTGGTCATGCTCCATTAGCTGCCTTGGTTAACCCAGAAGCAGGCTCGGTATTAGCTATTGCTGAAGCACTTACTAACTTGGTTTGGGCTCCATTAACAGAAGGCTTAACCAGTATTTCATTATCAGCCAATTGGATGTGGCCCTGCAAAAATAGCGGAGAAGACGCTCGTCTATACAAAGCCGTAGAAGCATGTAGCGATTTTGCTTGTTCGTTGGGCATCAATATCCCTACTGGCAAAGACAGTATGTCGATGACACAAAAATATGGCAATGATAAGGTCTTTTCTCCTGGTACGGTTATTATTTCGGCAGCAGCTGAAGTTAGCGATGTAACAAAAACCATTTCTCCTGTCATTATCAATGATACTAAAACCGCTATATATTACGTTGATTTCTCATTCGATACCTTAAAACTTGGAGGCTCAGTACTGTATCAAACACTTAACAAATTAGGAAATGATACACCTACCGTTCAAGACAGCGAATACTTTGCAACAGCTTTTACAGCTGTTCAAGAATTGATTGCCAATAAGTTGGTGCTTGCTGGTCACGACATCTCCGAAGGTGGTATGATCACTGCATTACTTGAAATGTGTTTTGCTAATACCAAAGGTGGTTTATCTGTCAATCTATCTGAATTAAAAGATTTCTCGCTTACAACGGTTTTATTTGCAGAAAACCCAGGGGTTTTACTACAAGTTAAAAATACAGTTGAGGTTGAAAAACTATTAACAGAAAATGGTATTGGATTTGCCAAAATTGCAACACCCATCAATGACCGTAAATTAATACTAACAAAAGATAGCACGCACCAAGAATTATCGATTGATACACTTCGTGATGTATGGTATAAAACATCGTATTTACTTGATAGGAAACAAAGCGGAGAGGTTTGTGCCCTTCAACGTTTTGAAAATTATAAAAATAGTCCACTTCAGTTTGCCTTTGGCACAGAATTTACCGGAAAATTAGCAAAATATGGCATTAGCAACGACAGCCGCGGAAAAAGCGGAGCAAAAGCAGCTATTATTCGTGAAAAAGGAACGAACGGAGAACGTGAAATGGCGTATGCACTATACTTAGCTGGTTTTGATGTACGCGATGTGCACATGACAGACTTAGCCAATGGTAGAGAAACACTTGAAGATATACAAATGATTGTATTCTGCGGCGGTTTTTCCAACTCAGATGTATTGGGTTCGGCTAAAGGTTGGGCTGGCGGATTTTTATACAACGAAAAAGCCAAAACAGCTCTGGAGAACTTCTACAAACGTCCAAACACTTTGAGCTTAGGTATTTGCAATGGATGTCAGTTAATGATAGAACTAAACCTCATCAATCCTGAGCATACAAAACGTTCGCGTATGTTGCACAACGATTCGCATAAATTTGAATCAAACTTTGTAGGCTTACATATCCCTGAGAACAATTCGGTATTATTCAATTCATTGTCGGGGAGCAAGCTAGGCATTTGGGTAGCACATGGCGAAGGAAAATTCTCTTTGCCCGAAAGCGAAGATAAATACCATGTAATTGCAAAATACGGCTACAACACTTATCCAGCCAATCCGAATGGTTCTGATTACAATGTAGCAGGCATCTGCTCTGCCGATGGACGACATTTGGCTATGATGCCTCACTTGGAAAGAGCTATTTTCCCTTGGCAATGGGCATACTACCCTATCGACAGAAAAACGACTGATGAGGTATCGCCTTGGATAGAAGCTTTTGTAAATGCAAAAAATTGGATTTTAGCACATAAATAAAAAAAAAGACAAAGACAGTACATGATGATACTGTCTTTTGTTTATAGTAGAATTTACGAGATGAACGCTTGGAAACTATTTAGTACATTTTTCAAAATTGGCACCTTTACCTTTGGTGGAGGATATGCCATGTTGCCATTAATAGAACAAGAAGTGGTACACAAGCAACAATGGCTAAACACAGAAGAATATACCGAAATGTTATCTTTGGTTCAAACTGCACCTGGACCAATTTCTATCAATAGTGCGGTATTTATTGGCTACAAACTTCATCGTTGGCAAGGAGCCCTATCTTGTTTGCTTGGCGTTATTCTGCCTTCGTTTATTATTATTTTACTAATTGCGGTTGCCTTTACTGAAATAAATTCAAACCCGATTGTAGAACGCATATTTAAGGGTATCCGACCAGCTGTAGTAGCCTTGATAGCTGTGCCTGTAATTAGGATGATACAACGCGAAAAACTCCACTGGACTGGTGGACTTATTGCCCTCCTTAGCATTATACTAGTATGGTTGTTAGGTTATTCCCCTGTGTGGGTTGTACTAGGAGCAATTATCTATGGCATTGTAAAAGAATACCTTACCACAAAAACGAAAAAGCCATGATTTATTTAGAATTATTTTGGAGCTTTTTCACCATCGGACTCTTTGGTTTTGGTGGCGGCTATTCTATATTATCGCTTATCCAACACGAAGTAGTTGATATACAAGGATGGTTAACAATTGCCGACTTTACCAATATAGTAGCTATTTCACAAGTAACCCCTGGACCCATTGCCATCAATTGTGCCACCTATGTTGGTTACACAGCCACCAATTCGATACTCGGATCGGCTGTTGCCACCATTGCTGTATCGCTACCCTCACTATTTATTATGGTTTTAATTAGCCGATTTATCAATGCTTTTAGAAGCAATCCGTATGTAGCAGCAGCCTTAAACACGTTAAAACCAGCCATTATTGGATTAATTGCCTCAGCAGCCTTATTGCTTAGTAATCCCTCCAACTTTATTGATTACATCAGTTTTATCATTTTTGGTACCGTATTCGTGGCAGCTTATTGTAAAGTCAATCCAATTTTTTTAATCCTTCTGGCTGGGATGGCTGGATTGGTTATATATTAAAATTTACTTCCCCATATACAACTCAATAGCTTTGCTTCTGAATAAAAACTCAAACATGGCTTGAGTTTGATTGGATAAAGCCTTGGTTAATGCATTCTTAGCCTCATTATATTCATAAATAGTGGAGACTCCACTATCAAATTTTTCTGTCTGATAATCAAATGATTTTTGCATGGCACGGACATTATTTTCAGACACACTGATTTTTTCTTTTGCCGCCACAGTTAACAAATAAGCCTGCTGTAACTCTTGTCGAAGTTGTATTTTAGTGTTTTTAGCAACTAATTCCTGACTCTTTACAGCAAGTTCTGATTGTTTTACTCTGTTAATCACAGACATTTTATTGAAAATAGGTATTTGAAGATTCAGCGTTACTGCAATATTTTGGTTTTGTTGCCATTGTTCTGAAAAAGGTAAATTAAGCCTGTTTTCAGCATTATAATACCCATTGCCATAACTAGCACCCATAGATAATCGTGGGTAATAAGCCGATTTTTCTATACGTACTTGTTGATTAGCACTCTCTAATCGAAGCTGTTCCGCCCTTATAGAAGGCATGGTAGCAATCGTACTTGTATATACATTTTCAAACATCGGAAGCAAATACTCCTCTCTTGCCACAATCTCTACATCTTCAATATCAAAGCTATCCACATCATCAATTAAAAGGAGTTGAGCAAACTGCATCAACAAATTATTAACTTCATGCTTTGCTTGTAATATAGCAAGTTCTTCTTGCGATAATTGAGCCTTTACTTGGTATATTTCGCCTTCAGGCAACCTTCCTGCGTCTATTAAAGCTTTCGTTTTTTCAAGTTGATTGCTAGTCAAAGCATATTGATTTTCAGCTAATTCTACTTGTTTCTTTGCATATGACACCTGAAAATAGTGCAAAAGAACTTGTAATTCAATCGTACTTTTTTCTTGTTCTACATCTAGTAATAGTGCCTGAAAATCAAGTTTTGATTTCTCAATAGCATAAAACATCCTACCACCATCATACAAATTTAAACTACTTGATAATGAAAAATTTGTATTCTGGACATTATTATTTTGATACGTGTTTGTTTCATCAATAGATCGACCAAAACTAAAGCTTTGACCTACATACATATTTAAATCGGGTAATAAATTTTGTTTCGATTGCTGTAGATTAATTTTTGCATTTTCTGCCTGTATCAATCGCTGTTGAACTTGAATATTTTCTACTTTTGCATGCTCTAAACATTGCTCAAGAGTCCATTTTTGCTGACCAAATAGTATACTACTAACGAATAGCAACCATATAACTAATAGTGGTGTTCTCATATTTCTATTTAACAAGTTTAATCTTTTCATTTTGCGTTACGCCTTCCAACACTTCAATATTAATACCATCAGATAAACCTAATTTGACAGCTCTTTTATCAAATACTAATGTATCTTTTGTTTGAACCTCAACAAATACACTATCTTTCTCAAAAATCAAAGCACTTTCGGGCAAAGCCAGAATATTTTCTTTCTTTTCTAATATAATCTGTGCATTAGAACTATACCCCGACCGAACAAAAACATCATCAGACAAGGACACAGCCGCTTTAATCTCAAATACAATAGCTCCACCATCGCTTATCCCTTGTGGTGCAATATACTCTAATGTAGCATCAAATGTTTTACCTTCTAAAGCTCCAATAACTAGCACAATAGGCATTCCAACCTTTATTTTACCCACTTCAGTTTCGTCAATCTTTCCTACAAAAATCATATCTTTCATATTGGCAACTGTAGCAATAGTGGTGCCATCATTAAAATTATTACTTTGAATAACAGAACTACCTACCTTTTGAGGAATATCTAAAATCATGCCATTGATTGTGGAACGAATAAGTGTATTACTGTAATTACTTGCATTACGTGTTATGCCTTCTTTCATCAAATCGTAATTATTTTGAGCATCCACTAAGTCTACTTGACTAGATTTAAGTTCGATAGTAGCTGTTTGATAAGCTTCTTGAGAAATAACCCCCTTATCAAATAAAGATTTTTGTCTATCATAATCTATTTGAGCCTTTTCAAGTGCTATTTGAGCCCTTTTAATACGCGATTCGGCAGCACTTAATGACACCATATCAGGAATAATTTGTACCTTAGCTATTACATCACCTGCTTTCACTTGTTGCCCAGCCTCTTTGTATATTTCAGTAATAATACCTGATATTTGAGGTTTAATTTGAACAACCGTACGTGGCTCAACCTTTCCTGTTGCTACGGTTTTATTTTCAATAGTGGTAACAATCGGAGATGTTGTTGAAAAGCTAGTTTTCTCAGGCTGTGATTTTTTCCACAACATGTAGAACGTGCCCAATACTAACACAACTAATATGACAATTGCACTAATTTTTAAAAACTTTTTCATATCTTTTTATAGTTAAAATGTTTCATTTTATTCTTCTCTTATTGCATCAATGGGTTTTATCCGAATAGCTCGTCGGGCAGGAATAATTCCTGCAAGCACACCAAATAGCGACATAATACCTGTAGCGATAATCGCAACTCCAAAATCGATATGTGGATTCTTAAAAAACATGCCATCAGCAGGAATTAATCCATTGGCAAAATGCAATATCCACACACCCAGAACTAAGCCTCCCATACCTGCTAATACAGTAAGTACCAAACTTTCTACCAAAATTTGACCAATAATAACTTTGGGAGTGGCTCCAATGGCTCGCCTAATTCCAATTTCTTTTGTTCTCTCTCTAATGGTAATAAGCATAATATTGCTCACACCTATTATACCAGCTAACAAGGTACCAATTCCCACTATCCAAATTAATAGTTGAATACCGAGCAATAACGCTCCGATTTGTTGAAATTGTTGTTTCATATTAAAACTCCAAATAGCTTCATTATCAGACGGAGCTATACTATTACGAGCCTTAAGTACCTCTTTAGTATCTTCTTCTACTTTGGATATATCTGCCCAATCTTCGGCAACTACAGAGATATATGATATTCGATCTCCTAAATTAAATACTTGTTTGGCAGTAGTATATGGCACAAATACGGTATTTTCTGGCTGACTACCAATATTCATATGAGTTGCTGATTTAATAACTCCCACTACCTGAAAATACACACCATTTACACGAATATATGTGCCCACAACTGTTTCATCTGCTAAAAAAAGTTGTTCTTTTACCTTTTCCCCTATAACACAAATTTTTCGTTTACCTAGTTCATCTAATTTATTAATGAGATGTCCTTGCAACAAAATCTGAGGACTCACCAAATACAATTCCGGAGTAATTCCCTGTACAGAGAAAGATCCCACTTTCATACCATTCATCACATTATTCTCCGTAGTATTTGTTGGAAAAACGTAAGGGACAGTAAATTTAACTCCCTCTACATTTTTTTCAATCACCACCAAATCACTAGATGTAATATACCACGAACGTCCACGCTGAAACCCCTTATATGGTTCAGTAGTAGTCCCAGCAAACATAAAACATGAATTTCTTTCAAAATTTTCAGTTCCATCTAATATCCCATTCTCCAAAGCCTTGCCAGAACCAAGCATAATAACCAACATCAGTATCCCCCAAAACACACCAAACGCAGTCATTACACTACGAAGCTTATTTTGCTTTATAGTATGCCAAATTTCTTGCCATCTGTCAATATCAACTATACGCATATACTTATTCGTCTCTCAAAGCATCTATAGGTTTAATTCTAATAGCCTTACGTGCAGGAAAATAACCTGCAATAACACCTGCAATAATGAGCAAAACAGTAGCCACCATAACTAAATCAAGTTGAATAGTGGGGTTATAAAAAAAGACTGCACCTGTTTCATCCATTGGCATTTGCTTCATCACATAATTTACTCCCTCGGTCAGACCAACACCAAACACCATTCCGATATAACCAAAAAAAGCCGTTATAATAATCGATTCTAACACAACTAACACAATAATTGAAGATGGTTTAGCTCCTAAAGCTCGTCGAATACCAAATTCTTTTGTTCTCTCCTTTACGCTTATTAACATGATATTACTAATACCAACAATTCCCGCAATAAGAGTTCCAACACCGATAATCCACACAAAAATAGATATCCCAGCAAATAACTTTTGGGTAAACAAAAAACTCTCTAGGGTATTCCAATACCCCATCGCTCCTTCATCTTCTACATCAAATTGATGGTATGATGCAAAACGTTGCTTAATATTATCCATAATTTGCTTGCTTTCATCAACATTGGTTTCGTTTTGCATATGTAAATTAAACGATATTTCATGTATCTTATCTCCAAATCCATACAAACTTTGAGCTGTAGGAAGTGGAATATACACTAATTTTTGCCAGCTACGAGGCACTTCTTTAAAAACGCCTATAACGGTAAACATGATACCATCTATACTCAATTGTTTACCTAACGGGGACTCGTCTTTAAAAAAATCCTGAACAAATTTGGAACTTACAACCACTACTTTTCGTTTATGATCACAATCCAATTGGTTAATAAAACGTCCTTGATTGGGGAGCATCTCCAATGCTTCAATAGGCACAAACTCGGGCAAAACACCACGCACATCGTGAATTCCTTTTTCATTTTTGTACATCACATTTTTCCCTCGCATATCAATCAGGGGCGATAATTCTCCAATAGATGCATCAAAATCTTTCCTCAATATTGTTTCGTTCGTATTCGTAAACTGAATATTGCGTTTTGTAGGAAGCCCTTTGTATGCCAAATTAGTTCTACCAGACCACATCCAAACAGCCAACTTGGAGTCATCTTTATAATTCAATGCCATTCCATTCTTTAAGCCATTACCTGCTGCCAGCAAAACAATGAGCATAAATATACCCCATGCCACAGCAAATCCAGTTAAAGCTGTTTTAAGTTTATTTCTACGCAAAGACGCAAAAATTTCTTCCCATAATTGAAAGTGTATCATATCTTACTGATGTATATCTTGAGGCTGAATAATACCATCTTTCATCCGTATAATACGTTCTGTTGAGGCAGCTACTTCATTTTCGTGAGTTACCACTATCACGGTTACACCCTGTTGGTTAATTGCCTTTAATAAGTCTATAACTTCTACTGAAGTCTGACTATCCAAGGCTCCAGTCGGTTCGTCAGCTAATATTACTCTTGGATTAGAAATAAGTGCACGAGCAATGGCTACACGCTGTTTTTGTCCCCCAGAAAGCTCATTAGGATAATGATGAGCCCAATCTTTCAAACCCATTTTTTCCAAATACTCCAATGCTATAGCATTACGCTTTTTCCGAGCTATCCCTTTGTAGTAAAGTGGTAAAGCAACATTCTCTAATGCATTTTTAAAATGAATTAGATTAAATGATTGAAAAACAAACCCAATTAATTCATTACGGTATTGAGCGGCTTGTGTTTCGGTTAAATTCTTGATAAGTTGATTGTCTAAATAATAATCTCCCTCGTCATAATTATCCAATATCCCTAAAATATTCAACAAAGTAGATTTTCCAGAACCAGAAGCCCCCATGATGGAAACAAATTCTCCCTCTTTGATGTGTAAATCAACTCCTTTAAGAACTTTTAATGGAGAACCATTGTAATATGTTTTGTGAATATTGGTGAGGCGTATCATAGGAATAAATTATCTAAAAAACGTCTAAAGGTAAAAATTCTTATCTGAAAAATAAAATATTTTATACAAAAAGAATATATCTTTATATAAACAAACTAATTATACCCCTATAATTGAGAAAATGTTTTTTAATATTCCCTCTATTTCTTTTATTGCAGAACGGTTAGTCAGCCTTACTAGTTGTCTGCGACACCAAGCTTGACAAAAACTCCAAGCAGAAACACTCCTAAAAAACACCCAAATACTAAAAAGAAGAGATATGCCATAACAAACCAACCAAGAAAATGGAACTTCTAGTAAAAATAGAATAAACACTAAAAATCCATTCCATAAAGGAAAAATAAATAAAGCTCCTAGAGCTAATTGCAAAGAAACTTTTAACAACTCATCTCCCGCATTTCTACTACATACACTAGTTAATAAAAAAGGGATAATCTGATGAACAAATGCATATATCTGTATGGGAATCAATAGTATCGTAATAAAAACATGCATGCCTCGCTTCGCAATAGAGTGTTTTTTTTCACACACCAATTCGTATGACAAATGCAAACTTACAATTAGTTCATCCATGTTTTTAGTCAACTTCATCAACTCTACGTACGTTGTTTCTTGATGTACTTTAAGCGATTCTACCCTACTTACAACAGCTTGTTCTATAGCCAAATCAGAAGCATAACGCTCTTGAATAGCTGCATTATTTTTTCGATATATACGAGCTATCGTACACAGCACCAAATATTCGTTGTAATATGTTGTTTCTTTTATGTCTAGCATATTACTACTCATAGCTCTTGCTGTTTGTTCAAGCAACTGCTGTTGTGCTTTTTCTGGCTCATGCATATAGAGTTCTTGAAAAGTAAGAACAGAAATGGGTTTGCCAACACACACCGAAACCTTACTCTGAAACAATCTTCCTATATGATGAATACCCACGGGTAATACAAAAATTTCTGTTTCAAAATTAGCACAAGAGGCTGTTTGAAAGGCTATCCGAGCAAATCCTTTTTTCAGTTTGCCTAATTGTTGCTTTTCTTGATGCCCCCCTTCAGGAAAAAGTGCTAAAATGCCATTATGCTGAGCAAGTAACTGAGCCGTAGTTGCAAACACTTTTTCATTTTCAAGCACCCTATTTTTACCTACATCTTGCATACGAAAGGCTGGTAGTAAACGAAAAAAGACTAACAATTGTGCAACATACTTATTCTTAAACACATCAGCACGTGCCATAAACACCGGATATCTACCATCTTTAATCATAAATAATAATGCCAAAGCATCCAAAATTCCATGTTGATGATTGGCTACCATAATAAATGGTTTGCCAGTAGGTATATTTTCTGCATTATATACAGTATATGAACGATGCAATATATGAGCATGTATACACCGAACGTATTTAAAAATCAGTTTGTATAAAAAATAAGTACGAAAGATACGATGATAATTCATTCGTTAATTGTTCTAATAAAAAAACAAAGATACAGTATTCAGACAACTCGTATACGCTTAAAATAAGAAATATTTTCTACTTTTGTACAAAAATAATGTTATGCAACAAACAGAATGGTTTCCTATAGTAACCGAAACTGGCGAAAGAATTGGTAAAGCAACCCGAAAAAAGTGTCATTCAGGGTCTTTTCTCCTTCATCCAGTGGTACACCTTCATGTATTTAACGCCAAGAAACAATTATTTTTGCAACAACGTGCAGCCAATAAAGACATTCAGCCAAATAAATGGGACACTGCCGTGGGTGGGCATGTAGATGATGGCGAAAGCATACAGATAGCCTTAGTTCGCGAAGCGTATGAAGAATTAAAAATAAAAGACTTTTCGGCGAACTTTCTCTTCCAATATCCCTTTCGCTCACAAGTAGAACACGAATTGGTACATAGCTTTTGGGTTCAATACGATTTTCCCATTCAAGCCAACTTAGAAGAAATTCAAGATGCTAGGTTTTGGGAGATAGATGAGATTAAAAATTCTTTGGGGAAACAATTGTTTACTCCAAACTTTGAAGATGAGTTTACCAAGCTACTATCGCACCCTGATATCATCCAATTTTTACATCCCTAAAAAAAAAAAGAGAAGCCTCCTATCTAAGACTTCTCTTTTTTTTTATTTCAACCATCACTGTTGATTTTAAAAAGCTTGGCTATTATCGCGTTGCCTAGAAACGTAATTAATCTTTAAGGCATATGCTCTACGCAAAGCTTGTTTAATATCTGTAACAATGCCCATCTTAGCATCTTCGTCAACTCTAAGAGCTACAGTTAGTAGCGATTGCTCATACTCATTCATAGCCGCACGTTGAGCTACAATATAATCTTCGATTTGCGATACATCAGCAAAAGCATCATCAAGTTGTACACGCGTTTCAGATCCATATACACCTCTGTATTTATCAGTCGGAGTACCTACATAAATAAAGCGAACCAAATTCTTCTTTTCCAAAGCTTCTAATTCAGTAGCTTTAGGCTCTTTAATAGACACCTTAAAGTCAACCTCTTTCATTTGTGTAGTAGCCATAAAGAAGAACAACAACATAAAAATAATGTCGGGCAATGATGCGGTACTAATAGTAGGCAATTCTCTCGAACTACTATTTTTATTAAATTTTCCCATTACTTATTCCCTCCATAATTTTTTGGTTCCGCTTCCGAAATTTTTTGTGGATAAATGTATTGTATGGCTGTTTTTCTATCATCATCTAGCTCCGCATACGATACTCCAAATTTCGATTTAGCTAATTCTTCACGCAATTCATTATATGCAGCTATAAGCTCATTTTGCACTTCAATATATGCTTTATACGAAGTAGTTCTATCATTTTGAAGAGAAATCACATGATCCCGTGTAAGAGGAATTTCTCCAAAAAATTGAACTTCTTCAGCTTTTTTCTCAGGCATATCTTGAGCATTATTCGCATTTACGATAAATTCTTTTGCTTTCTTACGCAATTCAGTTACACTGATATATTCACGTTGCACCATCAATTGATTATCCGAATTCAGCAACACTACCAATACATTACGCTCTTTTACCTTTAAATCTTCTGTTTTTTGGTCAGGCGGAATGGGTGGAGGCAATCTTCTAGCAAGCCCTTTATTTACCACCATAGTAGTAGTTACCAAAAAGAAAATCAAGAGCAGGAAGGAAATATCCGCCATCGAACTTGAATTAATTTCAGGTACTCTTCTTTTATTTCTACTCATTCTATTTATTAATTTAATATGATTCGTGTATTACAACTTATTTTAATCTTTTTGTAAAGAAGCTTAAAAACATTGACAACACTGCTACACCCGACAATAGATAGATTGCTTTTATTTGCACATCTACAAACTTAATTTCATTTTCAGTAGGCTGAACATCCAAACCTAAAATTTGCATCGGGCTGCCATCTGCTATTAACCAAGCAAAACCTACCAATGCTAATAAAGCAAAAATACTAATTAATGGCTTGGTTGCGGTTTTTTTAT
>JAAYPI010000209.1 GCA_012519885.1 Bacteroidales bacterium | reverse complement strand
CGTCGCGGTCGATGCTGTTGTTCAGGAGTGTAGCGAGCGTGAATTCTTTGTAGTCGTTGCACTTCTCCGCAAACTTGAACAAACCATACAGCACCACACGTGGGTCACTCACCGTGCATTTTGTACGAACAAGCTCATTGCTTTCGGTGACATGGCCCCAACGCAAGGTCGTACCAAATGGAGTCTCAGTCAATCTCTTAAATGCAACACAAATCGACCTAGCAACAGGAAGTTTGACATCGTGATCTATAAGCATCGCCTCTGCTTCTTTCCGAGCATACATTCTGCCAATGTCAAAATTACTGATATACCATTCTATCTGCGGATTTTCATACGCAAGGTTGAGAAGAAGGAGTCCTTGTGCTGTATCTGTACTCCAACCAAGTTCTGAAATTAACTCTGCAAAATCTGTAACCTGATTCTTTTCAGCTAACCCCGCATCTTTCAGCAAACGCTTGAAAAATGAGATTTGTTCTGATCCCAGATTATGCTCTGAGAAAAACTCATTCTTCTTTTCAAAAAACGCGATTAACCATTCAGTTTTTGGTGCGTGGTTTGACATTGTGTTAAGACTCTTCATAGGGGTTCCTCCTTGTGGATGACGTAAGGAATGATAAAGCAAACATCCGCTATCAATTGTGTGGCATTTTTGGCAACGAACGCATCCATTTATATGAACACGATTTCCTACAAACCGAATTGCCCCGTTTGGGCAGTTGGTTTCACAAACTCGACAACCCTTACAATAAGCTGCTTTGCGAAACACTTGTCGGAACAATCTACTCAACAAGGGGCTCTGTTTAGTAATCTCTTCCTTCAATCTTGCGATATACCCTGTTTTTGTTTCTTGCACTGAGTAGGTGTCCTCAGAAACCTCAATGGTCTTAATCCACTCATGCCAATCTGAGGCAGGGTTCTCAACAGTTATAGTTAAATATCCATTTTCAAAGCGTTCAATGCAATGGTTGGGGTTATTTGCCAAATCACGTCCATTTTTTCGGGCACGCCATCCGCCACTCTTCACATATTCATCGACATTAATGGAATGGCGTCCATTCGATTGCTTTATGAGCTCAATGTAGCCACTTACTTCGTCTGTATTGTTTTTGCACTCTACATAACTCGCCTTACCGCCGCCCATTGGACAGCATATGCATCCGACCCTCGCACTGCCTTTTTTGTAGGCATCATTAAGCATTACATCGTTTGCATATATATAAAGCCAAATTTCTGCGGAAGTCCATTCAAGGAGGGGGTTGTAGCTGTATTGCCCCTTCTGCTTTTTGCTATAGTTTTCATATTCATATTCGGCACGTGTCGCACTTTCTTGTGCACGAACGCCAACAAATGCTAATCCTGCATAGTCATTTTTACCCGTAATCTCCCTTAATTTCAATGTTTGTGGGGCGCTTTTATGCACTGAACAACACCAACGCAATGTGCGCGATGGGGGACCGAACAACTCCCACGACTCTTTCGGGCTAATGTGGGATTTGGCAGAGTAAAACGGTATTTTGTCCTCAAAACATTGTTGTTTTGTTTTCCCGATGACCTCGTAGGTGTCTGGAAACTCCATACCAGTATCGCCAAACACCACAACGAAGCTGT
>JAAYPI010000019.1 GCA_012519885.1 Bacteroidales bacterium | reverse complement strand
TGATTCAACAACTCTCAGTATTGTTAACCTTTCTACTAAGTCAGAAACAGTATATGTTCGTCAAGGTGAAGCAATAGGTGGATATAATGAACGAGGAAACTATTATCGTTTATTTGAAGCTCAAAATGAAAAAGGACAGAAATGTCTGTTTTTTTTGTATTCAGACCGAAATGTAGGCTTATTATTCAAGTGCGAAGAAGCAGGTGTCATCATACAATATGCGGGATATTAGTGAATACAATCAGGTATTATAGTTGTTTGAAGTATATTTACTACATATTTCTTGTTACTTTCATTATACTATTAAAAGAGGCTGGCTCATTTTATTTTGAGCCAGCCTCTTTTAATATCTCATAGGGAAAGTTATTTTGCACGTTCTACATACGATCCTTCTGTTGTATTTATCTTAATTTTATCCCCAACATTTATAAACAAAGGAACACGAACTGTAGCACCTGTTTCTACTGTAGCAGGTTTTAGTGTGTTGGTTGCAGTATCTCCTTTTAATCCTGGTTCAGTGTATGTTACTTCTAGGATGGTGGTGGTAGCAAGGTCGGCAAATAATATTGTTTCTGTATCAGCATGTACAGTTACTTCTGCAATATCTCCTTCTTTCAAGAAGTCCACTCCATTGATTTTGTCTTTATCAATTGATATTTGTTCAAATGTTTCGTTGTGCATAAAGTTGTATCCCATATCATCTTTGTATAAAAATTGATATGGACGACGTTCGATACGTACTTCATCAAGTTTTACGCCTGCATTAAATGTATTTTCGAGAATACGACCTGTTTGAACATTTTTCATTTTTGTGCGTACAAATGCTGCACCTTTACCTGGTTTTACGTGTAAAAATTCTACAATTGTGTAAAGTCCATTGTTAAATTCAATACACATACCATTTCTTATGTCTGCTGTAGTTGCCATTGGAATAATTTAAGTATATAATTTGCTAATAATTAGGGTGCAAAAATAGTTATTTGTTCTATAACATCAAAAAAAAATTATATCAAACGAGTATTTTTATAAGACTTAGCTGTTTGATATAAACTGTAAATGGCTTCAGTCATATTGTTCCACATAAATTTCTTTTTCTCTATTTTTACATTGTTTACCATTTCTTCTTCGCGTTTATTGACAAAAAAATCTACTAACGAATCCGCTATTTCTGTAGTATTTGGATTAATCACATAGCCCACTTTTTGATTAGGAATATTAATGCCACATTGAGCAATATTTGTAATTAGAATGGGTTTGTCAAAGTGGTAGGCTACTTGTAAAATTCCGCTTTGATTTACTTCTCTATAGGGTTGTCCGACAATGCTACATGCTGAGAAATAGAGACTAACAACATGATTAGGAACATATTCGTCTACAAAAATGATATTATTTTTGAGTCTATTTTCGTACATGATATCGGTATAAAACTCCTTATTATTGTTAAAATCTCCCACTACCAAAAGCTTTATAGGTAATTGACGTACCCGTTCATCTGCAAAAGCTTCAATAAGTAAATCCAACCCTTTACTTTCTTTGATAGCTCCAAAAAATAAGACATATTGATAATTTGGATTTAAACCAAGTTGCAGAAGAGCTAATTTTTTGTCAGTACCCTTGCCAAAAAGGTCATAAATAGGGTGAGGAGAAAAAATCACTGGGCGATGTTTTTTATTAAAAGGTTTAAGTTCTTCGGTTACTTTATTTGACATAGAAATAAACCCATCTAATTGTTTAATCATCATAGTCATAGCCATTTTTTTTATACCTTCAAATGGATGATCAATTTCTACGTTGTGCATTACAGCTACTTGTATAGCCATTTTCTTTAAACGATTGGATATATAGCTTATACAAAGAGTAGAAGCTATATCAGCGTAGCCATATATAATGAGTTCAAATTGCTCCTTTTTTATTTCTGCAATGACTTTTTCCCATTCCAATGGATTAAAATTATTGATTTTTTGTTTAATAATAATATCATCAATGGGTTTATCGTTGTCATTAAAGCGGTCGCTTACGCTACCTGCTAAAAATGAGTAAATGAAGGAATAGGTATAGATTACCACTTCGTGTCCTTCTTGCATGAGTTGCATTGCCAAACGTTCGTTAAAGGCTGCCACACCCCCCTTATACGGAAAACTTTTCCCTACAATAAGAATCTTCATGGTCGTAAGTTAGGTTATTAGATTTTTCTAAATAACTAGTTTGTGTTATTTCATGTTGCAAATATGCTACTTTCATTTAACTTTACCAAAATTAAAACGAAGAACCTTTGTTTTTCAACAAGATTCTTCGTTTTAATGTGTTTGAATGATTTTATGTTCCTTATTTTGTTAACACTTTGTATTCCCAGGCTTTGAGAGATAACTCAACATTTTTTGAATCAAATGATTCTTTTTTGCCAGTAAAATAATTTGTATAGTTACCAATAGGAGCGTTGGTAAATTTACATACTTTATCTTCGGGAGTTAGATTTAGAATGACAAGTACCTCATTTTTTTCATCTAATTTGCGTGAAAAGGCGTAAATACTAGCATCGTCTGAAGTTCTATATTTTATAAACTTTCCTCCACTTTTCCCTGCATTTAAAGCCGGTTGAGATTTTTTTAGTTGATTTAGCTTTTTGTAGAATAGTACAGTTTCGTTATCTTGCCAATTGGGAGGAGTATCTTTTTTGAAAAATTCAAAACGACGATCGAAACCCACTTCTTGACCTGTATAAATAAGAGGCATTCCATTTAATGTATAGGTTAATACAGCAAATGTGTTCGCACCTTTACCCATGCGTTCATGTTCAGTTCCATCCCACGAATTTTCATCATGGTTGGTAATAAAATTCATTTGATATGCATCACAAGGAAAAACAGAGTCCTGAAGAGCCACAAGTGTATCAATGTCTTGAGCATTTTTAATTGGACTTGCATTGCTTAATAAGCTTTCGTGTATGTAGTTTGCTTTTTCAGCATTTTTACCCTTGGCTATTTGGTTCATAACATCTTTAAGTGGCCAGTTATATACCATATTAAATGCATTCACGGTTAGTTCGGGTTTTTCTGCTTCGGCTAGCATAAAAACTGGTTTAATAGCATCAAGTCTTTTACGAGCCATTTCCCAAAAATCAAGAGGAACCAAAAACGCTACATCACAGCGATAGCCATCTATATTGTAATCTTTGACCCAAAATTCTAATGCATCAGCCATTGCTTCTCTCACTTCATTTTTGGTATAGTCTAATTCATATACGTCAGTCCAATCGTATGGAGCTATAAAATTACCTATAGAGTCTCGTTTGTACCACTCTGGATGAGATTGTAACCAAACATTATCACACCCAGTATGATTTGCTACCCAGTCAAGAATTACTTTCATTCCCAATTGATGAGCTTCGTCGACCAACGACTTAAAATCTTCTAATGTGCCAAATTCAGGATTGACAGCTTTGTAATCTTGTACAGCATAGTAACTTCCTAATTCTCCCTTTCTGTTTACTTCAGATACTGGATGCACGGGCATAAGCCACAAAATATCCACCCCTAATTCTTTTAAACGTGGTAAATGAGATTGAAAAGCTTTAAATGTACCTTCTTCTGTAAACTGACGGATATTTACTTCGTAAATTACAGCATTTCTCGACCAGTCTGGCTGCACGATATTGGTACAGTCTCGGTTATCTTGCGTAGATGCTTTGGTAGAGCACCCAATAAATAGGCTACCCAAAATTGTGGTGGATAACAACGTTACAAATAATTTTTTCATAAGTAGACATTCATTTGATTAGTTAATATTAATGACAATTGTGTTACAAATATGCGATATATTTATATCGAAACCAAAAAATATCTAATTTTTCATTGTTTTTTATACGGACATATAAGTTTTATATGTAAACGTATGTATCTTTGCATGTTATGAAAAAAAAATTGCGAAGTATTTCATTTTATCTATTAGTATGGATGCTGTCTTCTTGTGTAACAGAGCCTTCTAGTTCAAGTATCCCGTATGCGTGGGTTTCTTTTGAAATAGATGTTTCTACAGGAGGTGTTCATAGTTCTTTACGTAGAGATATGCTTGGTAATATGCTTATTTTTTCTGTATCAAATCCTTCAATATTGTCTTCATCAAGCAATGCTGGTTATGGTTTTGGGGGTGTAATAGTTGTAAGAGGTATGGATAATGAATTATATGCATTTGATGCTACATGTCCTCACGAACACACATCTGATGTTGTTTTGGCAAGTGATGGTTATTTTGTGGTATGTCCATTGTGTAAAACCTCTTATGATGTTGCCTCTGGCTGGGGAATGCCTAACACAAGCTCAGGACCAGGAAAAGAACGCTTAAAAAAATACAGTGTTTATAAAATTTCAGAAAATAGGTATAGAGTAGTAAATTAGCTACTTTTGGTGGAGTATAACTTATATTCAGTGATAAATATTTCAGCGTGTTATTGCTATTTTTTTTCAGGTTATTAGTTTTTTCATTAACTTCGTGCAGTTTTTTTAAACACTTAGTATGGATATTGTACAGATAAAAGATAAAAGATTTGGTTTAACTATTTCTGAAAAAGAAATTTTAAATGCAATAGAAAGCGTTGCTCAACGTATTAATGCCGATTTACAAGACAAAAATCCATTATTTATATGTGTGTTGAATGGGGCTTTTATGTTTGCCGCAGATTTGATGAAATTTGTTACTATTCCATCAGAAGTTACTTTTGTTAAGTTATCATCGTACGAAGGGCTAATGTCAACTGGAAAAGTAAAAGAAGTGTTTGGCTTGACAGAAAATTTATCAGGAAGAACCGTTGTGATTGTAGAAGATATCATTGACACAGGCAAAACGATGGCTAACTTGATAGAATCTTTAGGCTCGAAAAACGTTGCTGAAGTATATGTTGCCACGTTGCTGTTGAAACCAGAAGCTTTGGAACATACAGTGCCATTAGATTATGTGGCTATTGAAATACCCAATGATTTTATCGTCGGCTATGGCTTAGATTACGATGGTTACGGACGAAATTTACGTGCCATTTACACCTTAATACCATAAACAAACTATATATAATTTTATAAATAAGAAAAAGAATATGTTAAATCTCGTTATTTTTGGAGCTCCAGGCTCAGGCAAAGGTACTCAGAGTGAGTTAATTGCAAAGAAATATAATTTAGTACACCTTTCAACAGGGGATTTGTTACGCAAAGAAATTGCTGAACAAACAGAGCTTGGTAAATTGGCAAAAGGTATTATTGATCAAGGTAAATTAGTGTCTGATGATGTAATTATTAACCTCTTAGAAAGCAATATAGCTAAATATCCGAATGCAAATGGCTTTATTTTCGATGGTTTTCCTCGCACAGTAGTACAAGCAGAAGAGTTAGATTCGATGTTGAAAAAACGCAATATTCGTGTAAGTGTGATGGTTAATATTGATGTTGATTCAGACGAATTGGTAAAACGTTTGTTGCTAAGAGGTCAAATATCTGGACGTACAGATGACAATATGGAAACTATCAAAAAACGTATTCAAACTTACGAAGATCAAACAATCCCAGTTATACAGTTTTATCACAAACAAGGTAAACATGTGAAGATTCAGGGTATTGGTACTATTGACGAAATTTTTGAACGTGTGTCTACTGCTATTGATGCGGTAAAATAATACATACTATGTTTATTTATACAGATAGTATCGATACTATTTCGGACTATCTGTTTTTTTTCTTTTTATACAAAACCAATCTATGTCTAATTCAAATTTTGTAGATTACGTAAAAATCTATTGTCGTTCGGGTAAAGGTGGTGCAGGTTCGATGCACTTACACAGGGAAAAATTTATTACCAAAGGAGGACCTGATGGAGGTGATGGAGGTAGAGGAGGGCATATTATATTAAGAGCGAATGCCAATTATTGGACTTTGTTGCACTTAAAATATGCTCGTCACGTATTTGCTGGACACGGCGAAAAAGGCAGTGGTAGTCGAAGTTTTGGTAAAGATGGTGAAGACCAAATAATTGAAGTTCCTTGTGGCACTGTAGCTTATGATGCCGAAACGGGAGAATTTGTATGTGATGTAACTGAACATGGTCAAGAAGTCATTTTGCTCAAAGGAGGAAGAGGAGGTTTAGGTAATTGGCATTTTCGCTCGGCAACGAATCAAACTCCTCGTTACGCTCAACCAGGAGAGCCAATGCAGGAAAAAACCATTATTTTGGAACTTAAAATTCTTGCGGATGTAGGGCTAGTTGGTTTCCCGAATGCAGGAAAATCTACCTTACTTTCAGTAGTATCCGCAGCCAAACCCAAAATTGATAATTATGCTTTTACAACTTTAGAACCGAATTTAGGCATTGTAAGTTATCATGACCATAAATCGTTTGTCATGGCAGATATTCCTGGTATTATTGAAGGAGCACACGAGGGTAGAGGTTTAGGTTTACGATTTTTACGCCATATCGAACGTAATTCCGTGTTATTATTTATGGTTCCAGCTGATAGTGCGGATATTCATAAAGAATACCGTGTATTACTTAATGAAATAGAACAATATAATCCTGAACTATTAGACAAACGTAGGGTATTGGCAATTAGTAAGTCAGATATGATTGATGATGAATTAGAGTTGGCGATGAAAAAGGACTTACCAAGCATTCCTTGTGTATTTATATCTTCAATTACTGGAAAAGGTATTGCTGAATTGAAAGATAAATTGTGGGATGAAATTATGGCTGAACCAATTAAAGACATTGTACACAAATCTAAATTTGTTGAAATAGCTGATGATGAGGTGGTTGATGATGAAGAGCCTTTCTACGAAGAAGATAGCGAGGAAGATGATGAATAAGCTTAAAACAATCTTATTTTTTAGATAATAGTTTGTAAACAAGAAAAATACATTATCTTTGTCGAATTATTTTTAATACATATAACGAATGAACATTTTTGTAGGAAGTCTATCTTTTAACGTAAAAGATGACCAATTGAAAGCAGCCTTTGAGAATTTTGGAGAAGTATCTTCAGCACGAGTTTTAACTGATAAATTTACTGGAAGAAGTAAAGGTTTTGGATTTGTTGATATGCCGGATAATGCAGCAGCACAAAAAGCTATCGACGCATTAAATGGTACAGAACTAGAAGGTCGTGCAATGGTAGTAAACGAGGCTAGAGAAAGAACTGAGGACTCTCGCAGACCAAGTACTGGTGGTTACCAAAAGAGAGATAACAGCGATTTTAAAAAGAGATATTAATAAGGTGTAAATCTTTATTATGAGAAAAAGAGCGTTTTATTATTTAAAATGCTCTTTTTGTTTGTAATTAGCTTTGTTCAAAGGATAATTTACAAAGAAAAAGATTGTATTTTTGTGTTTTGATGTAATACAACTTGAAACATGCCAGGTACACTAGTTAATTTATCCTCTTTTTTACAGCAACAACTTTCTCAGTGGGATGTAGCATATACGAATTACCAAGCCTTGCAATCGGTTAAAAAACGTGTAATTGAGGCACAAACAGGTAAGTTGATTGTTCAGTATAATCCCGCACGTATTGTATCATCGGCGGCTAAAACTGATGCCAAAAGTATAGAAGCACGCCCTTGCTTTTTGTGTGCTACCAATAGACCTCAAGAGCAATTGCAATATTCGTATCATAATACATACGATATATTGGTTAACCCATTTCCAATTTTCCCTGAACATTTTACTGTCCCTCACAAACAACATATTCCACAGCAAATACGACCATTTTTTGGCGATATGCTCAATTTGGCTTGTGATTTTCCGTCGTATGTAGTTTTTTATAACGGACCCGCATGTGGAGCTTCTGCTCCTGATCATTTGCATTTTCAAATGGGTAATAAAGGGTTTTTACCCATAGAAAAAGAGTATGATACCTTGCCTAAAAAACCAGTTATCCCTTTTTCTTATCTTCAATATCAATCAATAGAAACAGATTTTTATCATGCTATTGTTATAGAATCGGATACCAAGCAGGAGGTTGAAAAACGTTTCTCTTTTTTATATAAACAACTACAAAAAACAAGTGCAGAGCCAATGATGAATGTAGTATGTTGGCATACAGGCACAAATTTTGTGGTAATCGTATTGCCACGCACCAAACACCGACCAACACAGTTTTTTGCTACGGATGACACAAAAATAGTGCTAAGTCCAGCTTCGGTAGATTTAGGTGGGGTATTGATTACACCCATAGAAAAAGATTTTACTACATTGCAATTAGCTGATATTGTGGATATTTCGTCGCAGGTATGTGCATCTGTAGAGGATATAAGCAACAAACTACAACACCCTTGTGTAAGTGTTGGTATTCTTTCTTCTCCTTCTATAGCGTTTTCTTTTGCGGGCTCCCCTTATTTCTGTACTACTATCAACGAGCAAGTGCAAGGCGAATGCATAGTTTCGTGTGTCAATGGTAAAATTTTGTTTAAGAATCAACTGTATAATGAATTGTGTTTTGAGCCGAACGATGCTAATGTAGATACGTTTTTGGTTTATGATGTAGTAATTGGTGTGGATTTTCATTGGCAACGAAAAGAAAACCAAACGTTTAAGGGTACATTACGTTTTGTTGTTGAACAAGACAACATTGTATTAATTAATACCTTACCTGTTGAAGAGTATTTGCTGAGTGTTATTTCATCTGAAATGAGTGCTACATCTTCTATTTCCTTATTAAAAGCTCATGCTGTTATATCTCGTAGTTGGCTTTTTGCACAAATACAACAAGTCTGTTCAAGTCAGGCTGAAACTTTGAGTATTGAGGGGAATACGATGATAAAATGGTATGACCATCACAATCATTTACTATTTGATGTGTGTGCTGACGATCATTGCCAACGGTATCAGGGCGTAGCGAAGGTAACTACAAATCAGGTGCAAAAAGCTATTGAAGAAACATATGGAGAGGTGTTAGTATATCAAAATAACTTGTGTGATGCACGCTTTTCAAAATGTTGTGGAGGCGTAACCGAAGAGTATGCTACGTGTTGGGAAAACAGTCAAGTTGCTTATTTACAATCAATAGTAGATGAAAAACAGGAAGAAAAAAAGCTTGATTTGCATACTGAGTCAGCAATAACATCTTGGATAAGATCATCACCAACTGTATTTTGTAATACTTCTGATGCTCATATTTTGTCTCAAATTCTGCCTCATTTTGATCAGGAAACTACAGACTTTTTTAGGTGGAAGAAAGTGTATAGTCAACACGAATTATCGACATTAGTACACAAACGATCGGGTATTGATTTTGGAGTTATACACGATATACGTCCAATTAAACGTGGAAAATCGGGTCGATTAGAAATTATTGAGATTGTAGGAACAACCAGAACTATGCGAATTGGAAAAGAATTAGAAATTCGTAAGTGGTTATCAGATACGCATTTATATAGTTCAGCATTCATCGTTGAGCGAGATGATGAAAGGAATTTTATTTTTTATGGGGCAGGCTGGGGGCATGGTGTAGGTCTTTGCCAGATAGGAGCAGCTGTAATGAGTGAACAAGGATATTCGTATAAAGAAATTTTGCAGCATTATTATACAGGAGTGGAAATACTTTCCGTATATTAGTCTTTTTGTTACACTTTGTATACTATTATTTCACGAATAACACGAAGGAAACACGAAGTTACACTGAGAGAAAAACATATTACTCCGTGTCCCTCTGTGAAACCTCTGTGTACCTCTGTGAAAGAATCTTACACGAAGAAGAAAATTAATTAACGCCAATTACTAGTAGATAAAAAAATATATATGAAAAATAAACCTATTTCACCATGGGCATGGATTCCTAGCCTGTATTTTGGACAAGGAATTCCTTATGTAGTAGCTGCCACTACTTTTTCTCTCATTATGTACAAAAATATGGGTATTTCAAATGCCGATGCAGCCTTATATACTAGCTGGTTGTATTTGCCTTGGGTACTTAAACCCTTTTGGAGCCCGTTTGTCGATTTAATCAAAACAAAACGCTGGTGGATATTGCTTATGCAGTTTGTGATAGGAATAGCTTTGGCTGGGGTTGCCTTCGCCATTCCCTTGTCCTATTTTTTGCAAAGTACATTGGCTATATTATGGTTAATAGCCTTTAGTTCAGCTACGCACGATATAGCAGCTGATGGATTTTATATGTTAGCCTTAGATACGCACGAGCAATCCCTTTTTGTCGGCATTCGAAGTACCTTTTATCGTGTTGCGATGATTGTGGGGCAAGGAGCCTTGGTAATGCTTGCTGGTTATTTAGAAACAACCATGCCCTCTATCGCCATTGCATGGAGCATTACATTTTATGGAATAGCTGTTTTTTTCTTTGCATTGGTTCTTTATCATTGGTTTGTATTACCAAAACCATCAACGGATATCGTTAGAAATGATAAACGTGTAGTTACAGATTTTTTCGCTACATTTGGTGCTTTTTTCACTAAAAAAGGCATTTGGTTGTCCATTGTGTTTATATTGCTCTATCGCTTGGGAGAAGCTCAATTGGTTAAAATTGCATCTCCATTTTTACTTGACCCACGTAGTGTTGGTGGCTTAGGATTAACAACCTCAGAAGTGGGTTTTGTGTATGGAACAATAGGCGTTATTGTGCTTACATTAGGGGGTATTTTAGGAGGCATTGTGGCAGCTAAAGATGGACTAAAACAGTGGTTGTGGATAATGGTTATAGCCATGAACTTACCTAACTTAGTGTATGTCTATTTTGCTTATATGCAACCTGACAATTTTTATATCATAGCTTCAGGTGTGGCTATAGAACAATTTGGCTATGGATTTGGTTTCACTGCCTTTATGCTGTACCTTATATATATTGCCAAAGGAGAATTTCAAACGGCACATTATGCTATAGCTACTGGTTTTATGGCTTTAGGAATGATGTTGCCGGGCATGTTTGCAGGAATTTTGCAAGAGTATATGGGTTATTTCCCATTTTTTGTATGGGTGTGTATTTGTACCATTCCTGGGTTTTTATTAATACCATTTTTGAAAATTGATCCATCATTTGGGAAGAAAGAATAACAAGAAATGAACACAACTAAGTATAAAATGTTGGTGCTCGACTTAGATGATACCTTACTTCGAGACGATTATAGTATTTCAGAGAGAACCATTAACGCTCTTATTGCTACCCAACAGATGGGGGTAAAGGTTGTATTAGCCTCTGGCAGACCAACCTTAGCTATGACTCAATATGCTAAGATGTTACAACAACACGATTTTGACTCCTATATGATTTCGTTTAATGGAGCAGTCGTTAGTTCTACCAGAACGAATGAAGTAATTTTTGAAACAAGTTTAACCCAATCGGAAATCCACAGTTTATACGATTTTAGCGTAGAACATGGTGTACATATTATTACGTATTCAGATAAAGGCATTGTGAGCGAAACTCACTCTGAGTATATTGATGTAGAACTAAAACTGACAGAAATACCTCATTACAAAGTGCCTAGCTTTAAAGATGAAGTTAGCTATTCGGCTATAAAATGTATTTTGTTAGAGCATCCAGATTATTTAAAACAAGTGGAATTGGTACTTAAATCGCAACGTACAGATTTGAGTGTGTCTCGTTCTAAGCCGTTTTTTTTAGAAGTGATGCCCAAAGGAATAGATAAGGCGGCTAGTTTGGATATGTTAGCCAAAAAATTCGGCTATACACCAGAGCAAATTATTGCAGTAGGCAATGCAGGCAACGATTTATCGATGGTTCAGTATGCAGGGGTAGGCGTGTGGGTGGATAATGTTACACCTGAGTTAAGGCATCTTGCTGATTATATTGTTGCTTCTAATAACAATGATGGTGTAGCAGAGGTGGTAGAGCGGTTTATTCTGATAAAGTAAAGACGTATGCCTTTATACGATTGATACATCAGTAATTTTACATTTGAAAATTCTTGAGGTAATTATTTTAGCCTTTTTTCTGTATTAGCAAAAACAATTGTAGCCTCATATTTTGTGTAATTACCTTTTATTTCTATATTGACTCTCCATTTTTGCATTCTCCTTTTATTTATTTTAAATATACTTTTGATTATATTAAAATTTTTTCAAAAATATCATATATGATAACTTTTGCAAAGATAAATTAAATTTAATTTGTAACCAAATATGATAACTATATTTTATGCTGTCAGATAAAGATTTGTTTGAACTGGTTGGTATTCGGATAAGAAATATTCGAAAATCACAGGGTATGTCGCAACAAATCTTGGCGTATGAGGTAGATATGGAAAAAACGAATATCTCTCGTATTGAAGCGGGGAGAACAAATGTTACAATCAAAAATTTATATAAAATTGCTCAAGCCTTAGGTGTAACCATGAAGGACATTGTGGATATAGAAAGAGAGCATAAAGAGACAAAAGATATGTAGTTTTCTTATATTTGTAGGTGTTTTTATAAAATACAAAGTTGTATGAAAAAATTTCTGTTTATATTGTCATTACTTTTATTTACCAGTGCCTTATATGCACAAAATATCAAGTTGCCAACTCCAAATAAAAGTGGTGGTAAGCCCTTAATGACAGTTTTAAACGAACGTAAAAGTAGCCGTGATTTTTCAGAAAAAAGTTTGCCTAATCAGCAGTTATCCAATTTATTATGGGCGGCTTGGGGTTATAATAGGGCAGATAAACGTACAGCACCTTCTTCTCAAAACAAGCAAGAAATGGATATTTACGTGGCTTTAGCAAGTGGCTGTTATTTGTATGATGCACGTAAAAACGAATTAGTACTAGTTGTTAAACAAGATTTACGCGAAAAAACAGGCAAACAAGATTTTGTGAAAAATGCTCCTGTAAATATCATTTTTGTAGCCGATAAAAGGAAAATGGCTCAACAAGATGAGCAAAGTATGTTGCAAACAGCATACATTAATACTGGTTTTATTAGCCAAAATATTTACTTATATTGTGCCTCCGAAGGATTAGCAACTGTCATCAGGGCATGGGTCGATAAAGCAGCATTGGCTTTAGCAATGAAATTGCACGATCAGCAAGAAATCATTGTTTGTCAAACAGTAGGATATCCAAAGTGATTTATTTCCAGTTTTCCACAAGCGAGGGTAGTAAGTGATAAAAATCTGCTAAACTAGGAACGACAATATTAGCTCCTGCTTCTAACAACACTTTATCTTCCAAAATGCCAGTATTAATGGCAACCGTAAATATGTTAGCCGCCACAGCAGCTTGAATGCCTAATGGGGCATTTTCTACTACAAAAGCTTGTTGAGCTTGCAAGTTTCCTTTTTCCAAAGCTATGAGATAGGGTTCAGGATGTGGTTTGCCATGTGTTACATCGTACGCTGTAACCATATTTTGCTTTGAAAATACTGCTGGGAAATAGGTATTTAGGGTGTTTAATAAACTTACTTGACCAGAACCTGTAACCAAAAATATATCTAATCCAAGATGTTTAACTCGATCGAGAGTTTCTGTAGCATAGTTCATCGCAATTGGCTTACCACATGCTTCAAAATGTTGACTTTTCAAGGCATATAATTCTTTTATTTCAGCATCAGAAGCTTGTCTGTGTTTTTGAGAAAGAAATTCATTATGAATGGTAGAAGCCCCTGTTCGCCCCTCGTTGAGATATACTTCGTATTCAGAAAAAGTGATACCAACTTGTTTAAATGCATTTACCCACGAAAGGGCATGATAGGGCATTGAATCAAAAATTACTCCGTCCATATCAAACAAAATGGCTTTGAGTGGACTAAGCGTAGTAATAGTGTGTTGTAGTTTATAGTTGGTAATAGCTTCTTGTATCATGTATTTTTTATTTGCACACAAAATTACACAATTTTACCTACCTTTTTACACTATTTAAATAAAAAAGTACGTATATGTTATTCGCCTTCTGTATATTTGCAGGCATTCTAACATACCTAAAGTTAAATAAACATGAAAAAATTACTTTTATTTATTCTGTCTAGTTTTATGCTGGTGTCGTGTAGCTTACAGTCAGAAGCAGACATGAGTCCACAAATTAGTTTTTATGATATAACTATCAATGGAGAATCGACTACTGGACAGAGCGGTATTTTAGTAGAAGATACTTTGCGAATGACTGTTGCATTGCAAGGTTATTATCACGAACTTACGGAGTTAGTAATTGTGTCAGAAGATGATTTTGTAGAATTTTCGTTTGACGAATCATTTCAATCAAGTGATTGGTTTGCTTCTGAAATAACTACCTCAGGAACAAGAAAGTTCATTTTTAAATCGGGCATCAAAACATGCGTGATACCCATTCAGGTAGTCGGGATACAAAAGAAACAACAAGCTGTGGAATTAAATTTCTCATTACAATCACAATCTTCGGCAAAGGGAGATTATAATCCACGAAAAATTGATTTTGCTTTTACTGTGTCTGAACAAGCAGAGGAATAAATTTAGTCTTATATAGCCTCAATGTAGATTTGATTGTATAAGACTAAATTTATTTTTAGGTATTTTATTGGGCAAATTGTTGTATAATGGCTATAATTTCAGCTCCCAATTTGTCAGCCTGTTCCATAGTGGCTGCTTCGGCATAAATGCGAATGATGGGTTCTGTATTTGATTTACGCAAATGAACCCATTTATCTGGAAAATCAATTTTTACTCCATCAATATCAGTAATTTTTTCTGTAGAAAATGCTACTTTCACTTTGTTTAAAATAGCATCAACATCAATTGATGGTGTCAGTTGAACTTTTTGTTTGGAAATAAAATAAGGAGGGTAAGTTGCTTTTAGTGCAGATACTTTCATTTTTTTATGAGCTAAATGACTAAGAAACAGAGCTATTCCCACTAAAGCATCTCTTCCATAGTGGCTCTCAGGGTAGATAACTCCACCATTACCTTCGCCTCCAATAATGGCATGTGTGTCTTTCATTTTGCTTACCACATTTACTTCACCAACAGCTGCAGCGGTATAGGTAGCTCCATATTGTTGGGTAACATCACGTAGGGCTCTAGTTGAACTTAAATTGGATACTGTATTACCAGGTGTGTGGCTCAATACATAATCAGCTACAGCCACCAAGGTATATTCTTCTCCAAACATTTCACCATTTTCAGAGATAATTGCTAAACGATCAACGTCTGGGTCTACTACAAAACCTACATCTGCTTTTCCGTTTGTGAGAATAGAGGCTATGTCAGTTAAGTGTTCGGGTAAGGGTTCAGGGTTGTGTGGAAACTTACCATTAGGTTCGCAATATAAAGGTACAATTTCTGTTACCCCTAATGCAGATAAAAGTTGAGGAATTATAATACCTCCAACTGAATTGACACAGTCAATGGCAACACGAAATTTTGCATTGCGTATAGCATCTACATCCACTAGTTTGAGTGAAAGAACGCTGTCGATATGTTTTTGATTGAATGTATTATTTTCAGTTAATTTACCTAACTCCAATACATCTGCGAATTGAAAGCTTTCATCGTTAGCAATTTCTAAAATTGCTTTACCTGCTTTATCGTCTAAAAATTCTCCCTTTTCGTTTAGCAGTTTTAGTGCATTCCATTGGGTTGGATTATGGCTAGCAGTAAGTATAATACCGCCAATAGCATTTTCCATGGTTACTGCTAATTCTGTAGTAGGAGTAGTAGCTAATCCTATATTTACTACATCGATACCCATACCCATTAATGTGCCATTTACAATATTATTAACCATTTCACCCGAAATACGAGCATCTCTACCTACTACCACTTTATTGGTTTTTTTTGTAGTGTTTTTAAGGATGTATGTGGCATAAGCAGCTGTAAATTTTACTATATCCAATGGACTCAACCCTTCACCAGCTTTTCCTCCTATGGTACCTCTAATACCTGAAATAGATTTTATTAATGTCATAATTCTGTGTTTGTATATTAATTTGTAATAGATACAGTCATGTCAGAAATTACTGTAATAACAGAAGTTTGGTGTTGCGAAAATCCAATTTTAGATTCAACAATAACTTTCGCTTTACCATTGTTATTCAGATACAACATAGCGTCATTCCATCCTATACAAGGTACACTACTTCCTTCTTTATAAATAAATTCATATCCATCTCTACTTACAGATGTAGAGGTGTTATTTGCAATTGTGTCTCCAGCTATATTGGTTGCTACGTATCTTACAATTACGGTTGAACCTTCTGTCGCTTCTTTTGAAGTCCCCTTATCTATGAGGTTAATATATGCCCCTCGAGGTGTTCTATAGTATAAATTTTCGGGCCATGGGGTGGGTAAAGAAAAACAATAAATAGAATCAGATGATAACTGAATATTTCCTTTTTCTACATATTCGGCAAATTTTAAGCGTTCTTTTTTAAGTTTTTGTGCATATGTTTCTTCCGAAGTACATTGTGTAAAAACAAGTACTATGCTAATAGAGAAAAATAAAAGTGTGTTGTATAACTTCATAAAATGATATTTAAATAAACGTACGCAAAAGTACACATAAAAATTGTGTTATGATTGAGTATTAATTATCTTTAATACTTATTACTTTGATTCTATATATAATTGGTGTACGAGGAGGTATACAATTTCTGTCTCCAACCACACCATGAGCTAAGTACGAAGGAATGATACATGTAGCTTCGGCTCCCAATGAGAGTAATAACATGAAATCATCTAATCCTTTTTCTACTTCAAATTTACCCACCCTAAATTGTTTTATACCGTTCTTTTCTGAAGAATAACAAAGGGTACCATCAAGTAGTTCAAGGTAATATTCAATAGTTACTAATTGATTGGCTTTAAGCGTATTTCCTGTACCTCGTTTATCTATACGATACCAGTAGCCATTTTCTGACAAATGTACGTTTAACCTATGTTGAGCAATGTATTCGTTTATTTCTTGTTGTTCAAGAGCCACAAAGGCTTGATTTAAAAGTAATAAGTTTTGTTGCACACTATCTGTTGATACTAGCTTATTGGTTGGGTTTTGTGGAGTAGGCTCAGTACAACTAGCAAGAAGCAGTATACATGCCATTATCCACCAGTTTTTTTTTCTATTAACCAACATTAGAGATGTTTTTTCTTATCGAATATTAGCAATACTAATAATATCCCCGAATACGCCAGCTGCTGTAACACTAGCACCAGCACCATATCCTTTAATGATCATTGGATATTCAAAATAACGTTCAGTATGTATCATAATGATATTGTTGCTCCCTTCTAAATCGTAAAATGGGTGTCGTGCATCCACTTCTTGCAAACCTACTGAGCATTTTCCATTATCCATTTTTGCTACAAAGCGGTATTTTTTGTCTTGAGCAGCTAATTTTTTACGCTTTTCTTCAAATTCAGCATCTAATTCGCCAATAGTATTCCAAAAATCATCAACTGAACCCTGAAAATACGAATCAGGAACAAACAAATTTTTTGCCACATCATCTTGATCTATTTTATAGCCTGACTCGCGAGCTAAGATTACCAATTTACGAATTACATCTTTTCCGCTTAAATCAATGCGGGGATCAGGTTCAGCATAGCGAGCCTCTTTTGCCATCTGGATAGATTGAGAGAAAGATATCTTTTCGCTTATAGTATTGAAAATAAAATTTAATGTGCCAGAAAGTACAGCCTCAATTTTTAATATTTTATCCCCACTATTAATTAAATTGTTGATAGTGTTAATAATGGGTAATCCAGCACCAACATTGGTTTCAAATAGGTATTTAATTCCTTTTTTGCGAGCCAAAGATTTTAAGTGCATATAATGATCATAGTCGGATGATGCCGCGATTTTATTGGCAGCCACAACAGAGATGTTATTATTAAGAAGTTTTTCGTATAGGTTTGCAATTTGTGGACTAGCAGTACAATCAACAAAAACAGAATTAAACATATTCATTTCAATGATGGTATCGCATACTTGTTCAGGATTTAATTGTTTTCCGTTTTGATGAATCTGTTCCATATAGTTTGATAAATCAATTCCTTGTGGAACAAATATTGAACCATTTAAATCAGTTATTCCAATCACATTTAGTTTTACACTATTTTGTTCTAAAAGTTTACTTTGTTGTTGGTGTATTTGTTCGAGTAAACTACCACCCACAGTTCCTGTTCCTACTAAAAATATATTGAGAGCTTGATAATCAGACAAAAAGAATGCATCGTGAATAACATTGAGCGATTTTTTCAAATTACCCATACTCACAACAAACGAAATATTTGTTTCTGATGCACCTTGAGCACACGCAATGATGTTAATGCCACTTCTACCAAGGGTGTTGAATAGCTTGCCAGCTATACCCGTGTTGTGTTTCATATTTTCACCAACAATAGCTATGGTTGCTAAGTTTTTTTCAGGAACAATTTTTTCAATACTACCTTTTTCTATCTCTTTTTCAAATTCTCGTTTTAATACGTCAACAGCAGCATCTGCATCTTCATGTTTTACTGCAAAAGTTGTAGAGTTCTCCGACGAGGCTTGTGATATCAAAAATACATTAATTCCAGCATCCGCTAGTGTTTTAAAAGTGCGAGAACTTATGCCCAATACACCAACCATACCCATACCCTGTATGGTAATTAAGCAGGTGTCTTGTATAGATGAAATACCCTTTATAGTTTTATCTCCAGAGTTTTTCTTATTAGTAATTTTTGTGCCTTTTATTTCAGGATTGCTTGTATTTTTAATATATACAGGTATGTTTTTTGCATATACAGGATAGATTGTAGGAGGATATATTACTTTAGCTCCAAAATTGGACAACTCCATAGCTTCGATATAACTCATCTCCAAAATGGTATAAGCATTTGGCACTAATCTAGGGTCGGCAGTAAGAAAACCATCTACATCTGTCCATATTTCTAATTTGCGAGCATCTAAAGCCGCTGCTAAAATTGCAGCAGTATAGTCAGAACCACCTCTGCCTAAGTTGGTTACTTCATTCGTTTTGCTACACGAAGCAATAAATCCACCAACAATACATCTGTTTGGATGGTTTACGAAAAGTTCTTTTACCAATCTGTTGGTAGTGGTATAATCAACAGCTCTTTTACCCAAGATTGTCTCCGTTTTAATAAAATCGCAGGCATTATATAAGGTAGCATTTAAAGCAAAACTTAAAAAGTAGGATGAGATTTTTTCTCCATAACTAACAACTACATTTTGAGTTTTTACAGATAAATCTTTGATTAAATACACTCCTTTATAAATATTTGCTAATTCGTCAAAAAAGTGATTGACTGTAGCTAAAACTGTGTTTTTATCATTATCCTCAATTACTCCCTCAATAATTTGATGATGTATGCTGATAATTTCTTGCAAATCAGCAAGGTATTCTTTGTTTCCATTCGCTGCTTTATTGGCTGTATGTATTAACTTATCCGTAATGCCTCCTACTGCTGAAACTACAATGATAACTGGCTCATCAATGCCATTGATGATATTTTTAATTTGAAAAATGTTTGAAATGGAACCTACGGATGTTCCTCCAAATTTTAATACTTTCATATTTTTACTATTGTGTTTTATTATGTCTTTTCTAAATTAACTTGCAATATTACTCATTTTTTATGATTACTGAAATATATAACCCAATTTTTTGTGCTTTTATTGATTATGTCCAGAAAAAATGAAGTCTCTAAAAAAAAACTTGTATCTTTGTCGATTGTAAATTTTATTTTTGATTTAGTTCCATATTTGCTATGAACACACTTGACAACCAACAAGGAACAGAAGAGTCCTTATCAAAAAGCATTGAACCTGCTGATAAGGAGGTATCTATAACTACTCTATCAACAGAAGGAGAGCCAACTTCAGTAGGACATACTAATCACGACGAGTCCACATTTGTTAGTTTGGAGGATCTTTTAACAGCATTAGAATTGGCAATTAAAATGCCAAACGCTAAAAATGAAATAACTCGCATTAAAGCAGAGTTTTACAAACAACTAGCGATAAATAATGCTAAAGAAAAAGCAGCGTTTGATGCAAAGCATATCGATGAAGGGTTAATTTTTGAACCTAAAATAGGTGTAGAGGAAGAACGTTTTAAGCAATTATTGGCTACATACAAGGAAAAGAGAAATCAAGAAATTCAGCAACAAGAACAATCCAAAGAGGATGGTTTGATTAAAAAAGAATCGTTACTAGCAAGATTACAAATGGTGATTGAGAGTACAGATGATGTAAGTAAATCATTTCCAGTGGTGCAAGAAATACAGCAAGAATGGCGTTCTATTGGTGCAATAGCTTCTGAAAAATACAAACCTTTGGTTAAAAAATATCAATTGTTGATGGAGCAATTTTATGATTTTGTTAAAATCAGTAATGATTTACGCGACTATGATTTTAAGAAAAATCTTGAAGCAAAAACTGAATTGTGCGAACAAGCAGAAGTATTACTGAATGATGCGGATATAAATAAGGCTTTTAATCGTTTGCAACAATTGCACGCAGAGTGGAGAGAATTAGGACCTGTATCATATGAAAAACGAGAAGAGATATGGACAAGATTTAAAACTGCATCGGATTCTATTAACAAAAATCACGCTTCTTATTTTCAACAACGTAGAGACGAAGAAGAAAAGAATTTAAAACTTAAACAAGCTTTATGTAGCCAAGTTTCAGCTATTCAGGTGGGTGAATTTTCTAGCTATAAGCAATGGGATGAGGGAACTAAGCAAGTGCTAGCTTTGCAAGAAGAATGGAAACATATAGGATTTGCTCCTAAAAAGCATAATGCCAAAATATATGAACAATTTAGAACATTATGCGATGATTTTTTTGTCAAAAAGTCTGAATTCTATAAAAAATCAAAATCAGTATTACAAGATAATTTAGAAAAAAAGAAAGCCTTGTGTGCCAGGGCAGAAGCATTGAAGGATAGCAAAGACTGGAAAAAAACAACCGAAGAGTTAGTGCTTTTGCAACAAGAATGGAAAACAATTGGAGCTGTTCCTAAAAAAATATCAAATCATATTTGGAATCGTTTTTTAGCAGCATGTGATTACTTTTTTGAACAAAAAGAAAAAGAATTTAAAGGAAAGAAAACCGAAGAGCATGACAATCTTGAAGCTAAAAAAGCCTTAATAGAAGAGATTAAAGCATATAAAGGAACTTCTATAGATGATGTAAGAACATTTATGGATACATACGCTACAATTGGTCATGTGCCTTTTAAAGAAAAAGACAAAATATATAATGCTTACAAGGAAGCTTTAGATGCACAATTTACGCGTTTGAAGGTAGGTGCTACAGAACGAAAGTTGAGTATGTTTAAACAATCACTATCTTCACAAACAGAAAAATCTACCGCTGGATTGTATCGTGAACGCGAAAAATTGGTGCGAGCTTATGAACGTCTTAACGCTGATATTCAAACAAGAGAAAACAATTTTGGTTTTTTAAATGCAACTTCTAAAAAATCATCTGGACTTATTCAAGAAATGGAAGCAATCATTGAAAAATTAAAACAAGAAAGAGATTTGTTACTTCAAAAAATTAAAATGTTAGAAGACAATCTCTAAGCTACTAATCTACAACATGAGAACACAAAAAAAAAGATCGACAACGTCCAATTCCACTAAAAAATATACTGATAGAAAAGCGGATAGAAATGCAGAACGAAAACCTGATCGTTTTGCCCCAAAGTTTAAAAATTATAGCAATGCTTCCGTTGATGAAACAACGGATTCTTATTCTAAAAAAAGAGTAGGAAAATCCTTGGTTAAACCTAAAGAGGATACTAAAAGATCATCTAAACGTTTTTCATCACAACGAACAAGTTCAACAAGCTGTGAATCAAGACCATATTCAGATAAAGCTCCTCAACGAAAATGTGTGTTGATTAAAAAACAACCAACAAAAATTGATGATGGAAAAATTCGCTTAAATCGTTATTTGGCTAACTCTGGTGTATGCTCAAGGCGTGAAGCTGATGAATATATTAGTGCAGGTGTTGTAAGAGTGAATGATGTGATTATAACTGAATTAGGATATAAAGTTTCTTACGAAGATAAAGTCTATTTTCATAACGATTTAATACGTCCAGAAAAGAAAACATACATCTTGCTAAATAAACCGAAGAATTGTGTAACCACTTCTGATGATCCACAAGAAAGATTAACTGTACTCGATTTGGTTAAAAGTGCCACCAATGATAGGGTGTATCCAGTAGGAAGATTGGATAGAAATACTACAGGAGTTTTGTTGCTAACAAATGATGGCGATTTAGCATCTAAATTAACACATCCTAAATACAACAAAAAGAAAATTTATCACGTAGGCTTAGATAAAGCACTAACTAGAGAACATTTTGATAAAATTAAAGCTGGGTTAGTATTAGAAGATGGACTTATTGAAGTAGATGAGTTACACTATTTAGAGGATATGAATGATGAATTAGGTGTAGAAATTCATTCTGGCAGAAACCGTATTGTGCGTCGCATTTTTGAATCGCTGGGATATAAAGTTGTAAAATTAGACAGGGTTTATTTTTGCGGGTTAACAAAAAAGAAATTGGCACGAGGTAAATGGCGATTTTTATCACAAATGGAGATTAATATGTTAAAAATGGGTTCGTTCGAATAAAATCTGATGTTTATATGTAATGAAACACCAACAAAGAAGTTGGTGTTTTTTTGTAGTAAAATTACTATTTTCTTATGGAAATAGATTACATAAAAAAATATTGTATATCTTTGTGTCAAATTATATTTACTTATTCTAACTTTGCTAAATGAAACACATAATTGTAGGAGGTGTAGCAGGCGGAGCAACTGCTGCAGCACGTATTAGAAGAATTGATGAACATGCAGAAATTATCTTGTTTGAAAAAGGTAATGATATATCGTATGCAAATTGTGGATTGCCATATTATATTGGCGGAGTAATTGATGATCGGGATAAGTTGTTTTTGCAGACACCAGCGTCTTTTGGTCAACGTTTTGTCGTAGATGTACGTGTTCGCTCTGAGGTAATTGGTGTGGATACAGCAAACAAAACGGTTACTGTACGAACAAATAAAAATGAAACGTACACAGAAACATACGATAAGTTGCTTTTATCTCCAGGAGCATATCCATTTGTTCCACCCATGCAAGGTATTGATTTAGATGGCATATTTACATTGCGTAATGTGGCTGATACAGATAAGATTAAGAGTTATATTCAGTCGAACGAAATAAAAAAAGCCGTAGTTATTGGAGCAGGTTTTATAGGCTTAGAAATGGCTGAAAATTTGCATCATATTGGTGCGGAGGTTTCTATTGTTGAAATGGCAAATCAAGTAATGACTCCTATCGATTTTGCGATGGCTGCTATGGTGCATCAGCATTTAAACCAACAGGGAGTAAATTTGTATTTACAAGAAACAGTTTTATCTTTTAAGAAAAAAGGAAATGGACTTGATGTGCAATTTAAGAGCGGAAAAGTGTTGTATGCGGATATGGTAATTTTGTCAATAGGAGTTAGACCCGAAACGACTTTGGCAAAGCAGGCAGGAATAAAATTAGGTGAAGCTGGAGGTATTTGGGTAGATGAGTATTTGCAAACTTCTGCTAAAGATGTATATGCAGTAGGAGATGCCATTGAAACCCCTCATCCAATTACGAACCAATCTTGGTTAAATTATTTAGCTGTGCCAGCTAATCGTCAAGGGAGAATAGTGGCAGATAACATGGTGTTTGGCAACAAAGAGGTGTATGAAGGAGCTATTGGTACCTCAATTGCCAAAATATTTGATATAACAGTTGCCGCAACTGGCTTGAATGAAAACCGCTTAGCATTGCAAAAAGTAGATTATTTAACTTCATTTACGCATTCGGGTTCCAATGCTGGTTATTATCCAGGAGCAATGCCCATGTCTATAAAATTAAATTTTGCTCCTAAAACAGGCAAACTATTGGGAGCTCAGATAGTTGGATACGTTGGTGTTGACAAACGCTTAGACCAAATTGCTTTGTTGATAAAACAAGGAGGCACTATATATGATTTACAAAAAATAGAACATGCATACGCTCCACCTTTTGCTTCGGCTAAAGATCCTATTGCCATTGCAGGCTATACTGCTCAAAACGTATTAACAGGAAAAATGCCTATAGTACATTGGCAAACTGTACGTGATATGGATAGCAGTAAGATTTTTTTGCTAGATGTGCGTACCGAAGATGAATTTCAACTTGGTAGTTTAACTGGAGCTGTGAATATACCCTTGGATGTGTTACGCAATCACCTTGACGAATTGCCTCAAGATAAACCCATTTATGTTTTTTGTGCCATTGGATTAAGGGGGTATTTAGCGACTACTATATTGCTTCAACGTGGATATAAGCAAGTTTATAACATTTCTGGAGGCTATAAAACATACGAAACAGCTGTCAGTAAGATTGTGAATCCGAGCGAATTGTCTCAACCCGAAAAGCGAGCGTATGAGCTTGATTTAGATATACAAACACCAAAACCTGCTAAAAAATACCTAGCTGTAGATGTTTGTGGATTACAATGTCCTGGTCCAATCTTAAAGATGAAAAAATCAATGGATGATTTGGTAGAAGGAGATCGTATTGAAATGGTTGCTACCGATGCTGGTTTTACGCGAGATGCACAAGCTTGGTGTAATATGACTGGCAATACCCTTGTATCACAATCAGCAAAAGAGGGGAAATATACCGTAATTATTGAAAAAGGAAATAGTGTTATTGCCAACGAATCAACAGAATGTTGTGCCCCATCTTCATCAGGTAAAGGGAAAACACTTATTGTATTTAGTGATGATTTAGATAAAGCCTTAGCTGCTTTTGTATTAGCCAATGGGGCTGCAGCAACTGGAGAGAAAGTATCCATTTTCTTTACTTTTTGGGGATTAAATACCATAAAAAAATCAAAGAAACCTGCTGTAAAAAAAGATATCTTTGGTAAAATGTTTGGACTTATGTTACCTGCTAGC
>JAAYPI010000151.1 GCA_012519885.1 Bacteroidales bacterium | reverse complement strand
TATTTAACATTGATTTATTGCTCAAAAATATGTTGGTATACAACACAACAGAGAATGATAATCCTGATTTTTATGGAACAGTATACGCATCAGGTATAGCAAATATATATGGAAATGTGGATTTACTATCAATTGATGTAGCGGGCAAAACAGAAAAAAATACGGTCTTTTATATTCCAATCAACACAAGTACTAGTGCACTAGAAGGAGACTTTATAACCTTTGTCAACAGAAAACAACTTTCTACAACAACAAGAGAGAGAAGACGTACCCAACAATCAGAATCAACTGAATCAAAACTACGCATATCAGTACAAATTGAAGCCACACCAGATGCTGAAGCAATTCTAATTTTAGATGATAGAACACGAGAATACATTCAAGGTAATGGCAGTGGCAACATTCGACTAAGCTTAGAGCCAAACGAAAACTTAAAAATGTATGGTAATTACACCCTAAATGACGGAAAATATTTTTTTGTTATGCAAAATGCTATCAGAAAAACATTTGAAATCAAAGACGGAAGTAGTATAGCTTGGGACGGAAATCCGTATAATGGAGCCATCGACATAATGGCGACCTATCAAGTATCTGCATCTCTTATTGATTTATTAGATGCCAGTATGTTGCAAGATGTAAAAAGACTCACCGTTCCTGTTTTATGTAAAGCTCATTTAACAGGAGAATTACAGCAACCTACTATTAAATTAGATTTAGAACTACCTACTGCTGACGATGAATTAAAACGAAGAGTGCAGAATATAGTAAACTCTGACGAAATGATGAGCAATCAAATGGTCTTTTTATTGATGTTAGGGCGTTTCTATAATCCTCAGCTACTTACTAACACACAACCAAATACTGCAGGGATGGCAACTATGATAGCCTCTGCCACACTTTCAAGCCAATTGAATTATTGGTTATCTCAAATTAGTAACGACGTAAACCTTGGTGTAAATTATCGTCAAAGTGAAGGAGGAGACATTACTAGTAGAGAAATAGAAGTAGCTTTAACGACTAATTTACTTGATAATAGGCTTATAATAAATAGCAACGTGGGATACAAAGAAGACGCCTTTACAGAAACTAATTTTATTGGCGATTTTGACATCGAATATAAAATCAATCGTTCTGGCAGGTTACGCCTCAAAGCTTACTCTCACTCTAACGATAAATATTATGTGCGTAATGCTCTTACTACACAAGGTGTTGGTGTCATATACCGCGAAGACTTCGCTTCAGGGAAAACTCTTTGGAATTACTATCGAAGATTATTTAAACTCAAAGCGAAAAACAAGACTAGCCAAGAAGGAATAGTTGAAGAACCTAATGAAAATATAAAATAAACATGATAACACAAACAATTGGTGGTAATTCACATCTGCAATCATCTCGTATTATTATGGGTTGTATGCGTATCGACTCCTTATCTCAACACGATTTGCAATACCTTATTGATACGGCTATTAACAATGGCATTAGCTATTTCGATCATGCTGATATATATGCCAATGGTTATTGCGAAGAACATTTTGGAAATAGTTTTCGTGGCAACAGAGAAAATATTGTTTTACAAACAAAATGTGGGATAAAATCGGGGGTATTCGATTTTTCCAAACAGCATATTATTAGCAGTGTAGAAAACAGTCTTTCTCGCTTAAAAACCTCATACATAGACATATTGCTACTACACCGACCAGACGCTCTGGTAGAACCTGAAGAAGTAGCTGAAGCTTTTGAAACCTTATTTCAACAAGGCAAAGTGCTCCATTTTGGTGTTAGTAACCACAACTCTCATCAACTTGCATTATTACAAAAACACATTCAACACAAACTTCTTATCAATCAATTGCAATTTAGTATTATGCACAGTGGGATAATAGATGCTGGTTTTAATGTAAACATGAACACAGAGCAAGCTATAGATAAAAATGGAGGAGTACTTGATTATTGTAGATTGAATGATATTACCATACAAGCATGGTCGCCATTTACGTATGGTTTTTTTGAAGGAACATTTATAGACAATGAGCGTTTTTGGCAACTCAATCAAACCTTGCACGCAATTAGCACCAAATACAATGTATCTAAAACTGCCATTGCAACAGCATGGATACTCCGACACCCAGCTAAGATGCAAGTTGTGGCTGGCACCACCAAACCAAATAGGTTACAAGAAATTTGTGAAGGCACAACGGTAACACTTACGCGTGAGGAATGGTATCAAATCTATCTAGCTGCTGGAAATACATTGCCTTAAAAACGATTTTTCCACAACGAACGCAACCACTCCGACAGGTTTTTTTCCGTACTATTCGATTGACTTTCCCATATTGATTGCTTTTCAAGTTCTTGTGGCAAGTACGTTTGTGGGGTGAAATTCTGTGGATAATCGTGCGGATACACGTAATTTTTGCCATACTCTAAGTTTTTCATCAAGGATGTAGGAGCATTACGCAAATGCAATGGAACGGAAAGATTTCCTGTTTTACGAACAATATCAAGAGCTTTATCAATTGCCAAATAGGCTGAATTGCTTTTTTTACTACTTGCCAAATATATCGTTGTTTCAGCTAATATAATACGTGATTCGGGAAAACCGATTTTATGTACAGCATCAAAACAAGTATTTGCTAGTAACAATGCGTTCGGATTAGCTAATCCAATATCTTCTGTAGCTTAAATAAGCAACCTGCGAGCTATAAACTTGGGGTCTTCTCCCCCATCTATCATACGAGCTAGCCAATAAATTGCTGCATCAGGATCGCTTCCTCTAATCGATTTAATAAACGCAGAGATAATATCGTAATGCATTTCGCCGCCTTTGTCGTAAATAGCCAAGTTTTCTTGTAATTTTTCGGTTACGAGTTTATTCGTAAGAACTATCTCTGTTTGGTTTTCTGTACCAATTAAGAGTTCAATAATATTGAGCAACTTACGTGCATCTCCACCCGCAAAACGGAACAAAGCATCGGTTTCTTGAACAACAATTTTCTTGCTTTTACACACTGCATCTTTTTCTAATACTCGATTGAGCAAAGAGCGTAAATCTTGCTCTTCTAAGTGTTTTAACACATATACCTGACACCTAGATAATAAAGGAGTAATTACTTCAAATGATGGATTTTCTGTTGTGGCTCCGATAAGCATAACTGTACCATTTTCTACGGCAGCCAATAACGAATCCTGTTGTGATTTACTAAAACGATGAATCTCATCAATAAAAAGAATAGGACTAGGTGTATCAAAAAATTGCGTTTTTTTTGCTTTTTCAATTATTTCTCGTATATCTTTTACACTCGAATTTACAGCACTCAAGGCATAAAAACCTCTATTCATTTTTGAAGCAATGATACGTGCCAAGGTCGTTTTACCAACACCTGGAGGACCCCATAAAATAAAAGACGTTATACTACCCGATTCTATCATTTTACGCAAAATAGCACCTTCACCAACTAAATGTTGTTGTCCAATATATTCTTCTAAATGTTGCGGACGCATCCGCTCTGCTAATGGTGGTAACATGGCTATGTGCTTGTATGTATGATGACAAAGGTACATTTATTTTTTAGTTTAATAGACAAAAATAAGGTAAAATATGCTTGTAACAACAAGTAGATTTTTTTGAATTACAAGTAATAAAAAAATAAAAAAAGACACTAGTTGCACTATATTTTTTGTATTTTTACGACATTAACTAAAAGCAAAACAATGAACAACGAAAAAGCTACCTTTTTACAAGCCTATCAACGATTACGCAGGGCTGTTCAACCTTTTGCTAAAAAGGAAGATATACACCAAATCAAGCAATTATATATACACTTTTTTCCCTCCTTAGGAGAAAAAGAATACCGCTTAATGACAAAAAATTTTCATGTTGCGGCTATCGCTGTTGAAGAAATCGGTCTTGGTCGTTCGGCTGTAATGGCTATTCTACTATACCGATTGGTAGTAGAAGAAAAAATTACCATACAAGAAATTGAAAAATTCTACAGCAAAGATATTTTTATTATTGTGAAAGGATTAATTCAAGTTAACGACTTATACACGAAAACGACTTCGCTCGAAACCGAAAATTTCAGACGCTTGCTACTCACATTTGCCGAAGATATACGGGTAATTTTCATTAAATTGGCAAGTAGATTATATGTCATGCGTGAATTAAAATCGTATGAAGTAGACGTGCAAGAAGAAATTGCTCGTGAAACAGCTTTTTTATATGCACCAATGGCTCATCGATTAGGTTTATACTCAATTAAAACTGAATTAGAAGATCTATCGCTAAAGCATACACAAGCTAGCATATACAAAGAAATTGCTCGCAAACTCAATGAAACAAAACGCTCCCGAGATAGCTATATTGAGCAATTCATTGCCCCATTGAAACAAAAAATAATCGATGCAGGTTTTGATTTTGATATAAAAGGAAGAACAAAATCTATTTACAGTATTTGGAATAAAATAAAAAAACAAGATACGCCTTTTGAAAACATTTATGATTTGTTTGCTATTCGTATTATTCTCAACAGCGATATAACCAAAGAAAAAGCCGATTGTTGGCAAGTATATTCAATAGTAGCAGACATGTACCAACCCAATCCAAAACGTTTACGCGACTGGCTATCCATACCCAAAAGCAATGGGTACGAATCGCTACATACTACGGTAATGGGACCACAAGGCAAATGGGTAGAAGTACAAATACGTACCAAACGCATGGATGAAATAGCTGAAAAAGGTTTAGCAGCACACTGGAAATACAAGGGTATACAAGGAGAATCGGGGATGGACGAGTGGCTGAAAAACATTCGTGAAATATTGGAAAATCCTGAATTGAATGCGATTGACTTTATGGATGAGTTTAAGCTCAACTTATACGACAAAGAAGTATTTGTATTTACACCCAATGGCGATTTGCAAAAACTACCGAAGGGAGCTACTCTACTTGACTTTGCCTTTCATATTCATACGGGGTTGGGAACAAAATGTGTGGGAGGAAAAGCGAATGGAAAAAATGTTACTTTAAAATATGTACTAAAAAATGGAGACCAAATAGAAATACAAACCTCAGCTACTCAAAAACCAAAATTAGAATGGTTGAATATCGTAACCACCTCTAAGGCAAAAAATAAAATCCGTCAAGCTGTTAAAGACGAACAGTTTAAAGACGCTCAGATGGGTAGAGAAATTCTGCAACGCAGGTTTAAAAACTGGAAAATTGAAGTAGAAGAATCAAAAATATCGCGTTTGGCTAAGAAAAAAGGGTTTAAAACAGTAAGTGATTTTTACCAAGAATTAGCACAAGAAAAATTGGACATCCTAAGCCTACGTGATGCTTATATAGACTTAGATAAAAGGGAAACGACAGAACCTTCAGATTATCGAAGTGCTGAAAATTTTGTACAAGATAATACATTGCAAGATACTACTAGTAAAGAAGATGTATTGATAATTGACCAAAACTTGCGTGGAATCGAATATTCATTAGCAAAATGTTGTAACCCAATTTTTGGCGATGACGTGTTTGGCTTTATTACGACTAGTGGTGGTTTTAAAATTCATAAGAAAGACTGTCCAAATGCACCTCAACTCATTTCACGTTTTGGATACAGAATTATCCCTGCTCGTTGGTCAGGAAAATCGGGTACTTCGCAATATGCCATTACACTCGGAGTAATCGGGGTTGACGATATTGGTATTGTAACCAACATAAGTTCGTTGTTATCAAAAGAAAAAAATATTACCTTACGTTCTATTTCGGTAAATTCGCATGATGGACTTTTTGAGGGAAGAATTACCATTATGGTAGGAGAGTTACAAGAATTAGAGAATATTATAAAAAAAATAAAAACAGTAAAAGGCGTTAAAAGTGTTCAACGTATATAAAACAGGCATTTTTTATTCCCTGACAATTAATTTTTATACAATTTATTCATATTATGCTTCATACAAATCCTTGCAATAAAACCATTTTGTTCGATTTTGACGGAACCTTGGCAAACACCCTGAAAACAGTAGTAGAAATTTATAACAAAGTTGCTCCCGAATACAATTGTAAAACGGTAGAATTAGAAGACGTGTCGAGGCTACAAGCGATGACAATATCGCATTTAATGAAAGAACAAGGCATCTCACATATCACTTTAGCTATTTTGTTGGTACGAGTACGCAAGGAATTACATATCAACATCGACCACGTGAAACCATTCTTTGGCATCGAAGAACAACTACAAACATTAAAAAAAATGGGTTATCAATTAGGAATTATGTCTTCAAACTCTCAAAAAAATGTTCACACTTTTTTAGAATCAAACAACATGAAACACCTATTTGATTTCGTTCACACAAGTAAAAATATTTTTGGCAAACACACTGCTATTAAACGTATTATATCAAACTTATCGCTACAAACAAATGATGTAGTATATGTAGGTGACGAAACTCGCGACATAGAAGCTTGCAAAAAAATTGGTGTAAAAATAGCGGCAGTTAGTTGGGGCTATAATTTACCCGAAGTATTACAAGCTATGCAACCTGATGTACTTATTGACGAACCACATAGCCTAGCAAACTGTATATCTAAACTCGCTATGTAATGCCTTATGCTCTGGGCTGTTTAACCAAAGTAGGTTTATTGCTTACAAATGGACGCCTTTTGCCTTTTGAAGGCTGTATGGTAGGTTTCTTTTTCGCTCGATTTTTGTTATCAACAACTTCTGTTAATACATTGCTACTAGGAAAAGGATGATCCGACACAACGGGTATTTGCATGCCTATTAATTTATGAATATCTCGCAAGTAAGGTATTTCTTCCACATCGCAAAAAGAAACCGCTTTGCCATCTAACCCTGCCCTACCTGTACGCCCAATACGATGCACATAGGTTTCGGGTATATTTGGAATTTCAAAATTGATAACCAAATTAAGGGCATCAATATCAATGCCACGTGCCGCAATATCAGTAGCTACTAATACACGCGTAGTTCTGTCTTTAAAATTTCGCAAGGCATTCTGACGTGCATTTTGCGACTTATTACCATGGATGGCTTCTGTTTGTATTTTTGCTTTCGATAGCATACGCTGTACTTTATCTGCACCATGCTTGGTACGCGTAAACACAAGGGCTGTATCAATCTTTTTATCTTGCAATACATGTACCAATAATTCTCTTTTGTTGGCGGCATCTACAAAATATACTTCTTGCTGAATAGTTTCGGCAGTGGTAGATACAGGAGTAACCGATACCTCTTCGGGCTTAGTTAACATAGTATTAGCCAACACACGTATAGGATTAGGCATCGTAGCAGAAAAAAACAAGGTTTGGCGTTTAGCTGGTATTAATTTCAGTATCTTGTTAATATCATGAATAAAACCCATATCCAACATACGGTCAGCCTCATCGAGCACAAATGTAGTTAAATCTTTCAGTTTGATGTAACCTTGTGTTTGCAAATCGAGTAATCTGCCAGGTGTTGCTACCAATATATCTACTCCGTTTTTTAAGGCATTAACCTGCGATTGTTGGTTTACGCCACCAAAAATAACGGTATGACGCACGTCCATAAAGCGACCATAAGCCGCAAAACTTTCGCCAATCTGAATGGCTAATTCTCTGGTTGGTGTTACAATCAACACTTTTATTTTGCGTGGTGCTCTATCCGAGCCCTTATCTATGTATAAATGTTGTAAAATGGGAATAGCAAAAGCCGCTGTTTTTCCTGTGCCTGTTTGTGCACAACCCAACAAATCGGTACCTTTTAGTATAATGGGGATAGAAACTTCTTGAATGGGTGTGGGCGTAGTATAACCTTCGTGTTTTAGAGCATTTAAAATCGGCTCTACAAGATTTAATTGTTCAAATGTCATAATAAATTGGGAATGTATTCATTGTTCTATCGGTGTGTAAAATTATAACCTATATGAATACAACTGGCGACAAAGATAGACTAAATAACTGGTTAAACTGTTTTTTTAGCAAAATAATATCACTTGAAGTGTGTATCAACAAGCCATGATGTATATAATAAAACACTATTTTTAGGTAAACAATGGGGTATTCTGTAAGCATACTACCTGCTTTCTTAAGATATAAATATTTTCGACACTTGAAATAATACAGTAAATTATCTATCTTTGTAAGCAAATAAACACATTAAACTCACTACTATGTTTTCAGGAATAATTGAAGAAGCCGCCAAAATAGTACAACTCGACAAAGATCAAGAAAATGTACACATTACAGTAGAATGCTCGTTTGTAAACGAACTTAAAATTGACCAAAGTGTAGCTCATAACGGCGTTTGCCTTACGGTAGTAAAAAAAACACCAACCACCTATACCGTTACAGCCATCAAAGAAACGCTTGAACGCAGCAATTTGGGGCAGTTAGCAGTGGGCGACAAAATTAATCTGGAACGTAGTATGCTGATGAACGGACGTTTAGACGGACACATCGTGCAAGGACACGTTGACCAAACCGCTATTTGCACCCAAATAGAAGAAGCCGATGGCAGTTGGTATTTTACTTTTAGCTACCAAGTAAGCAAAGAAATGGCAAAAAAAGGCTATTTTACAGTAGATAAAGGCTCTGTTACAGTAAATGGTGTAAGCCTTACAGTATGCAACCCAACCGATAATACCTTTCAAGTAGCAATTATCCCCTACACTTACGAACACACCAACTTCCACCAACTACGAGTAGGCTCAGTAGTAAACATCGAATTTGATATTATCGGCAAGTACGTTAGTCGGATGATGGTGCTGTAAGAGAGAGAGGAGTTTTATGCCTATTCACACTATTTATTTAACTATGCGACATTTACTAACATTTTATTTGCTTTTAATTACTACTTTATCCTATTCACAAATACAATTGGTGGATCAATCGGATAATAATCCAGTAGCTTTTGCTCATTGCTTTATTGACGAAGGAAAAATTGGTATAACATCAGATATTAATGGTGTTATTTCACTAACCGAACTTAAAAAGAACATAAAAAGTGATGATGAATTAATTACTATTCAACATATTGGGTACGAAAATCTACAAATAACCTTAAATGAACTTGTAAATAAAAAAACAGTATCCCTAATTCCACGCACTTATTTATTAGACGAAGCTGTAGTTAAACCTCAAAAAGATGGTTATTTAGTAATAAAAGCGTATTTTCGGAACTATCAAACAGAAGATGGTATTTTTAAATATTTTTCTGATGGTTTTGTTGAGTACTACATACACGATAAAAAGAAATCGAAAACTAAATATAACATTTTAGAATTTAGAAATTTTAGAAATCAAACGCTCATTGACAAAAATAAAGGTAAATATGTAAATGTGTCGTATAATCCACCCTATTTGTTTGAATTAAAGAAGTCAATAATAGATGTTTTACAGAAAGAAAAATACACTTTTGTTAAAAACACAAATGGACAAGACATATTCAAGTCAAACAAGAAAGTAGGATATATCAAACATGATAAAGCAAATGGTATTTCTGCTATAAGTGTTGATAGGATAGGATCTCAAAACGAACAAATAAAACGTTTTTTTGGTTATGAATTTAGCACTAAAGAGCTGAGTATAAATGATAATTATATATTAACTGAAGTAGATTCCTTTAATACTAAAGATTTAGTAAGTAAAAAAACATACTTTAGAGGAAGTTTAAAAAATTTAAAGAAGAATATTGCTCTTGATATTGATGGCTTATATGAAATATATGTTATAGAACAAGGATGGTTATCAAAAGAAGAAGTTGAGAAAATGAATTTGTCAACTTCAAGATATATTCCCGAATCCCATTCTTACAAAACGAACTATTGGGAGAATTTAGATAAATATAATATTCCTTCCATCAGCGACAATGTAAACCAAGAATTAGGGAAGACCTTGATAATGTACTAAAATTCCGTACGATTACACAATGTGAACTTATCATTGAGTCAATGCAATATCCAATACTCCCTTTTCTTAACACTAAAAAAAGATTTAACCATTATTGAATTGCAAAATTTGCAGAATAGACCTAGTGGCACTCGTATTATAATTACAGAGCAAAAGAAGAATTGAAATCAAAACTACAATAACAATAAATAATAAATGAAATTCATTATATCAATAATTATTTATCGTTTTTCGATAAATTTATTTTGTTTTATGATAAAATACGTTTATCTTTGTCCCGAAATATTAACTATATTAATCACAAAGAGATATGCCAACACTTACTATTAAGCGGAATTATGACTTAAACTTTTCAGCACTACCAATTAGTATTAATAGCCAACATTACAAAATTAAAAATGGAGGCGAGCTAACAGTAGATGTTCCAACAGGGACATGCAATGTAAAAATGAAAGACAGTTTTGGATTGAAAGGAAATACACTAATAGAAATAACAGAAAATAGTCCTGTAAAACTCTATTTACAACCCAGGGTATCCCATTTATCTTTCATTTTTTTTATCGTACTAATGCTTTATTTCTATATTCTCAGTTTTTTTGACATATCAAATACGCCATGGTGGTTTATTGTATCAACTTCTTTTCCAGTAATTTATCATGCTATTTGTTTGATTTATAAAAGCGACCAATATTATTCATTTTCAGAAGACAACAAACCTCGAATTGCTTATAAGATAGCTGCATTGTATGTGGGATTCTCTATTTATTTATTTTTTACATACTGGGTTATCCCCGAACATTTTTTTAAGGCATATATTTCGTTTATAGGAATTATAGGATTCTTTGGATTATTCATTCTGGTAACTTATAATCTTGTAATGCACACAAAAAAATAACAAATAAAAACAACAATATGATACGATTTAAAATCTTATGTGCTCTTCTATTTAGCATTAGTTTGTATTACTTTGCTATACAGCCTGTTATTACAATGTTATCTGTGTATGATATCACTGAATTGAAAAATGTAATTCCTGAAAAACCCAGACTAACCATTAGCCAGTTAGTATTAGCCCCTACTTCAATTGATTTTGAAGGTGAAAAAATTGGGGAGAATACGAAAGAACCTGGAGAAATTCGACTAATAAAAGACCCATATGGCGAGCAAGTCATTTATTTTACGCCAAATGATATTACATTCGTTAAAGATAACAGTACATTAAAAATAATAAATATTCTCTCCATCGTGTCTAGTATAATTTTATTAGCACTTTCTGTATCCATTTTTGTGTTGTTTATCAAAGTAATTAATGCTTTCAGAAAAAGTGAAATATTCGATAGAAGAATTATAACAAAAATATCATGGATTGGTATTTGTTTATTATCTATTGGAGTCGTACTTCCATTAACGAGCTATGTATATTACCTTTTACTAAAAGATATTATTGCAGTTGAAGGCTACAGATTAACTACACCTTTTGTTGAATGGGGCGTTATATTATTCGGAATAGCTGTATTGGTAATCAACGAAATATTACGCAAAGCAACAGAAATAAAAGAAGAACAAGATTTAACCATATAATTATCAAGGTATTATATATCAATACACAGGAATGATGTTTAAAATAATAACCTTTGGGATACTACAAGATTAATAAAACGCTACATATATGAAAATGAAAAAAAAAATATTTCTATTAATAGCTAGTATTAGCTTACTAGCTGGTGTACTAATTTACCTTATCAATAACACATCTCAATCGCAATTGCAATTGATAGGAAGTTTTTTATGCTTAACAGCGATACTACTTACTGATATTTATTATTTTTGGTTGTTTTTCAACAAATCAAACTTCTATATACCAAGCTCTCAAGATTCTATACGATGGAAGAAATGGACTTTGCCAGCTTTATCATGTGCAAATGTACTGTTTATTATAGCTGTTTTTGTCACCATCTATTCACAAAGTTATAATTTTGATGCCTATCAAATAGTTTTGTTGCTTTTAATCGCTTATGCGGGAATACATACTTTTATTCATTATAAATTAAATACTTACGGTGGTATCGTTATTGGAAAATATAAAATATATGTAATATCAAAAGGGGGTAGAATTAATAGTGTTTCGTACGATGCTATTAAGGCTTGTGTGGTTAATGCAAAGGAAATAGCGATTTTAACAAACAAAAATAAATCGCTGTATGTAGAAATTAACAGCAACACAAATGCTGATCTTAAAAAAGAAAAGCTAAGTACAAAAATTTATATAAAAATTGTATAATTGGCTTATACATAAATTTGTTTTTTTAAATATGGCAATAATTGTAAATTTAGACGTAATGATGGCAAAGCGAAAAATATCGCTCAACGACCTGTCGGAAAAAGTGGGCATTACTACGGCTAATTTATCGATTTTAAAAACAGGAAAAGCAAAAGCTATACGCTTTCAAACCTTAGAAGCGATATGCCATGTATTGGATTGCCAGCCTGGTGATATACTCGAGTTTGTAGATGATGATATGAGTACCAACAATAAAAAATAATAAAAAATAATGAACAAGATTTTGCGCAAATTACTCTACTTTACCTTACTGTTGCTAATATTTCAGCTACATACTGCATGCAACAACAAAAAGCAATATGATGGAAGAATAGAAAAAGAATATACATGGACAACATTACATCGTTTTTCTGTTACTAATGGATATTTGGTAAAAGCTTTTATTAACGACACAAGCATTACTTTGAGCTATAACAACAAATTAGCAATGTATAATCAAGAAGGTACATTATTGCAAGATACAACACTCACATACAATGGCGTTTTATATCAATTTATTCAAGAAGACAGCACATTCTGGGTAGACATCTTTAATGGGAGACAGCATTTGCTGCAAAAATTTTCTAATAACAACGAACTTTTACTCGATAGAAAAATAGATGAGTTAAGCGATATTCTATATGTTGGGAATAATAAATTTATAATACCTGGATATAACAAAAATAGTAATACGTATAGAATGGAATTATACGATGCTTATAATGATACAGTAATAAACTTTATCAATATTGGGGAAATAACGAATCTGAAAGATTCAATTACGAATGCAAAAGGTACAATAACTTTTACCAACAAATTTGCTACCAATAAGCAAGGACAAGTACTTGCCTACTACCGCTACAATAGTTATTTTCTATTAATGGATGCAAACTTAGAATATACGGCACATCAAGATTTCAGGAAGTTTCCAATAGGAGAACCTTCATATAAAGGGCACAATGTACTGCTCAATCCGCTCAATTGCGGTATTGACAAAGCCTGTATAGATGACAAATTTATCTACTTGTTAACGCCAACTTATGTATGCAAACAATGGAATAAAGCAAAAAAAGATAGAATGCTTGATATTTACTCCCTTACAACTAAAGCGTATCTAGGTAGCATTCGTTTTCCAACAATAAAGAATAAAGAAATTGTAAGTATCGAAAATACGACAAAAGGATTTGTAACTGTATATGCCAACGATAAAGAAACTGAAATAGTAACATACAACAATGATTTTTTAAGCCACTTTTTATATGAATAATAAAATAGTAAACACCATTCTAACGGTTATACCCCTGATATTTAATGTATTATTTCTAATACTATTAACGATAGCGTCAATAATGAGATACATCCTTGACGACATCGATTACGTTCACACTTTTCAGGTCTATTTAGGCTCTTGGGCGCCTTCGTTTTCATATTTCGTTGTTATGATTGTACTATTGGCTGCTAGCATATTTATTATTGCCGAAAATAAATTATGGATTGGTTGGCTCTTGCAATTAGTGGGAATTATACCGTGGATATATGTTTTTATCTTGAATGAGTATATCTATTTATTGCCCGAATATCAATATGAAGTCTTTTTAATTCCAGCATCTTTTATGCTATGGTGCTCTTTTGCTATATGCATCATCAGTTTGCTAAAAATAACATCTATTCTCTACACAAAACATACGAATAAACAACTTTAATAATTTAATCTACACCTAAATGAAAAAACTAATTGCATCATTTTTTCTATTACTTTTTGCTGTTATCTGTTTGGCACAACAGCAACAATTACCCATCATTCCTACCGACCCACAAGTGCTTATTGGGCAATTACCCAATGGGATGACGTATTATATTCGCAAAAACAGTTTGCCTAAAGAAAGAGCCGACTTTTATATTGCTCAAAAAGTTGGTTCTGTTATAGAAGAACCCAACGAACGTGGATTGGCTCATTTTTTAGAACACATGGCGTTTAATGGTACAACCCATTTCCCCAACAAGGATTTATTAAATTATTTACAACGCATTGGCGTTAAATTTGGCGAAAATGTGAACGCTTATACCAGTGTTGAGCAAACAGTGTATATGGTTACCAATGTACCTGTGGTAAGGGAAACGGTAATAGATTCGTGCATACTGGTACTACGCGATTGGGCAAATGGCATTACCTTATCTGATACCGAAATTGAAAAAGAAAGAGGTGTAATTGAAGAAGAATGGCGAAGTAGAAATAGTGCTTGGCTACGCATGGCAGAAACTATTTTGCCTACCATTTATGGCAACGATAAGTATGCCGATTGTTTGCCAATTGGACATATTGATGTTATCCGCAATTTTAAACCCGACGAACTAAGAGCTTTTTACAAAAAATGGTATAGACCTGATTTACAAGCTATTATTATTGTTGGAGATATCGATCCTCAACAAGTGGAGGCTAAACTAAAAGCAACTCTAGGTACAATAGCCATGCCTTCTAATCCTATTCCTCGCCCTGTATATGCTGTAACCGACAACCAAGAACCTATTATCGCTTTTGCTCGTGATAAAGAAGCAACTGCCATATCGGTAGAAGTGTCCATTAAACAAGATGTGTTTCCTACCGAAATGAAAGGAACGATTGCGTATATGATGCAAGAATATGTACATGCTGCGGTAAGCGGAATGATGGGGTCGCGTTTTAATGAAATCATACAAAAACCAAATCCGCCTTTTACACAAGCTTATGCCTATACAGATAACTTTTGGGTGTCGAATACGAAAGACGCAAGAACATTATATGCCATTGCTTCTGAACAAGGTGCTACAACTGCCATTAAATCGTTGATTACCGAAAATGAACGGATGAGACAATTTGGGTTTACCATTGCCGAATACGAACGTGAGAAAGCGAACATTCTTAAAAACATAGAAAATCAATATAACGAAAGAGAGAAACAACAAAATTATGAATACGTTCCTAAATATATCAATCATTTTTTAGAAAACACGCCCATACCAAGCATTGAATATACCTTTGAAACGTATAAACAATTAGCAGAAATGATTCCTCTTGAATTGATAAATAACATTGTAAAGCAGGCTTCTACTACAGGCAATATGGTAATTGTGGTACAAGGTCCAGAAGATGAAAAAATTAGTTTCCCTACAGCCGAAGAAATCTTATCAGGAATTGAAGAAGTAAAACGTGCAACGATTGAACCATATACCGAAAACGTGTCGAACGAGCCATTAATAAGCAAATTACCCAAACCAGGCAAAATTAAAAAGGAGATTACACACAGCAACGGTACAACTGACTTTATATTATCCAACAAGGTTACGGTACGATTAGTTCCTACCAACCACAAAGACGACGAAATACTGTTTCAAGCCTATAGCCACGGTGGATACTCGTTGGTAGATAAAAAGTATGCAACCACCTTAAAGGTACTGCCCGAACTTTCTACTCTTAGTGGATTAGGCAATTTTAGTGCCATTGATTTACAAAAAAGATTGTCAGGAAAAAATCTTCGCCTAAGCAAACAACTAAATACGTATTCAGAATCATTAAGCGGTTATTCGGGTAAAAAAGATGTAGAAATGTTGTTTCAATTAGCTTACTTACATTTTACAGGCATACGAAGCGACCAAGACGCATTTCAGGCATATATCAACCGCCAATCGGCTGTATTAAAAAACAGAGAAAATAGTCCGTACACGACATTTATCGATACCATAAATCATGTACTATACGATAGCCATCCTTTGATGACACGATTAAAATCGACCGATTTGTCAACTATCGACTATCAAAAAGGAATGAAAATTTTATCAGAACGTTATGCCAATGCTGCCGATTTTACATTTGTACTTGTTGGGAACATCGATAGTGAAACCTTACGTCCGTTACTTACCAAATACATTGCTACCTTACCCGCAAAAGGTAAAAAAGAAACTTGGAAAGATGCAGGAGTAACCATAAAAGAAGGAAACAACACACTACATTACAACAAAATAATGGAAGTTCCAAAGTCAAGCACGATACAATACACAACAGGAAAAATACCTTATACGTTAGAAAACAGAATAAAACTTACCATTTTAAGTCAAATCTTAGACATTGTATATACAGAAAAAGTACGCGAAGATGAAGGTGGAACTTATGGCGTATCTGTTGATGGCAATTTAGATGCTATTCCGTATAATCGTTTTACACTTGAAACCTATTTTGATACCGACGAATCAAAACGAGCAAAGTTAGTTGAAATTATCAACCAAGAATTCCTTGCCATTGCAAGTCAAGGTCCACGAACACAAGATTTGCAAAAAGTAAAAGAATTTTTAACAAAACAATACCAAGAAAATTTAATTGAAAACTGGTATTGGCAAAATGTTGAAATTGAGAAAATTATTACCAATCTCGATATTCATACAGATTACTTAACGATTCTTGAAAAAATTGACGAGCATGCTATTCAGCAATTTGCCAATGTCATAGTGCAAACATCGAACAAAAAAGAAATAGTACAAATAGGAACAAAATAAGTCCATATCAGATATTGCTCACATCAAACAGGAATGCAAATAGTGTTCCTATTTTTTGTTGTGACAACACGTATATGAAAGCTGAAAATGATATCCTGATAAATATTTCCCAAATTGATGTAATTTTTATATCTTTGTGTCATTAAAAAAAATTAAACCCGTGATTAAAAAAGCATTATTCGGTAAGAATCTAAGCGAGATAACAGAAATTGTATCCGCCAATGGGTTGCCTGCTTTTGCAGCTAAACAAATAACAGATTGGCTCTATAAAAAAGAAATCTCAGACATTGAAGAAATGTCGAACATTTCGGCAGCAAACCGCAAAAAGTTGGCAGACAATTATTGTGTGGGTATAGACAAGCCTGTACAAGTTTCTGTTTCTAGTGATGGTACAAAAAAATATGTGTTTCAGGTTGGTAATAAGCATTTTATCGAAAGTGTATTTATACCCGATAAAGAACGTAATACCCTCTGTATATCTTCGCAAATTGGATGTAAGATGAACTGCTTGTTTTGTGCTACTGGCAAACAAGGCTTCTCGGGCAACCTAACAGCCAATCAGATTTTGAACCAAATGCGTAGTATCGAAGAATTTAACTCGCTTACCAATATTGTGTTTATGGGCATGGGCGAACCGCTTGACAATATTACCGAAGTACTAAAAGCCATCGATATTCTTACGTCTAGCTATGGTTACGGTTGGAGTCCAAAACGCATTACCGTATCTACCGTAGGGGTACTAGCACCTCTTAAACAATTTTTAGAAAAGTCGCAATGTAACTTGGCTATCAGCGTACATGCAGGCAATAGTTTTGTTCGCAAGGAATTGGTGCCACTCGAAAAAACACAACCCATGCAAGAAATAATGGCTTTGGTAAAAAATTATGATTTTACACACCAAAGACGTTTGTCAATCGAATATATTTTGTTCGATCAACTAAACGATACCGAAGAGCAAGCTCTGTTATTAGCAAGTATGCTTAAACAAATTCCGTGCAGAATCAATCTTATTCCATATCATCGTATTCCGCAGGTTGGATTAATGCCTTCTAGTCGCGAAAAAATCGAAAATTTTCAAAAAATACTGATGAAAAAAGGCATTACTACCACCATAAGACGCTCACGTGGACAAGACATTGAGGCTGCTTGCGGTATGTTATCAACAAAATTTGTGAATACTTCAAACTAATTATAGCCTATGAAAAACGTGGTTCTTCTTATACTTACTTCCCTGTTATTACTGACAGGATGCGACGAAAAAAGCCTAAAACCAACTATTACAGGAAGTGCTTTTGAAATTTTGCTGGTGGTAGACGAACCGATAGCTGCTAGCGAAGCTGGAAAAACGTTGTTTAACATTCTCAATCAAGATATGTATGGCTTGCCTCAATCCGAACCTTTATTTAAGGTGTCTCGCACCCCGCATAGTGGGTTTACTGCCATCTTGCGTCCAGCTCGAAACATCATTCAATTGGAAATAAACGATACGTATTCACGCACACGCATTGTAACTCAAAACGACGTATGGGCTGCTCCGCAAGCGGTAATAAAAATTACGAGTAACTCGGTAGAAGCTGCACAGCAAGCCATTGAGAAATACCAACAAGACATTCTCGATTTTTTCGTAACAGCTGAAAGAGACCGCACTATAGCATACCAAAAACGCTATGCTGAAAAAGATGCGATGAAAAAAGTGCAAGATAAATTTGGCATTAGCATCGTATTACCCAAAGGTATGAACCGTTTTAAAGAAGAAGAAAACTTTTTGTGGATAAGCAATGCTAGCGACGATGTTCGTCAAAATATTGTTATCTACACCTACCCTTATACCAGCAAAGAAACATTTACGCGTGAAAATCTGTTACACAAACGCGATTCTGTCATGCTCTTGTGGGTGCCTGGACCAAATCCAGATTCGTATATGGCTACCGAATACCGAGTAGATCCTCCCATACTTAACGAAATAGCAATTAACGGTACATACGCAGCCGAACTACGTGGTATGTGGCGTGTACAGGGAGATTTAATGGGTGGTCCGTTTGTAAATATTACCCGATTAGACGAAAAAAATCAACGTGTAGTAACCGTAGAAGCATTTATATACGCTCCAACAAAAAATAAACGCAACGCCATTCGAAAAGTAGAAGCATTGTTGCACACAGTCGAATTTACTAACTAAAAAAACTAGCTGAAAAACAATCGATATGGAAACAAAAAAACTAAAAATAGGTATTACGCAAGGTGATATCAATGGAATAGGATACGAAATAATTCTGAAAACATTAGATGATGCCCGCATTCTTGAATTTTGCACACCTATACTATACGGTTCGCCCAAAGTAGCAGCCTATCACCGCAAAAACTTAGAAATAACACTTAACCTCAACCTTATTACCAATGCAGCTGAGGCAAATGAGAAACGAGTAAACATTATCAACTGCAACGATGATGAAATAAAAGTAGAACTAGCACGCTCTACGGATGAGGCTGGCAAAGCTGCTTACTTAGCTCTGGAAAAAGCAACTCAAGACCTCAAATCAGGTGCAATAGATGCCCTAGTTACAGCTCCTATCAATAAAAAGAATATACAATCAGATGAATTTACTTTTCCCGGTCATACCGAATATTTAGAAGAAAAATTTGGCAACAAAGGCGAAGCACTCATGTTGATGGTGAATGATTTTATGCGTATTGCTGTTGTTACAGGTCATATTCCCATTACCAAAGTAGCTCAAGCAATTACAACCGAAAAAATTGTAGAAAAGATTCACCAACTCAACGATGCCCTGAAACAAGATTTTATGTTAACCAAACCACGTATAGCTGTTTTAGGCTTAAATCCGCATGCTGGTGATGATGGCGTAATAGGAGATGAAGAAAAAACAATCATTTTGCCAGCTATTGAAAAAGCACTGCAAGAAGGAATTATTTGCGTAGGACCACTACCCGCTGATGGGTTCTTTGGTGCATCAAATTTTCATCATTACGATGGCATTTTGGCGATGTATCACGACCAAGGTTTAATCCCTTTCAAAGCCTTATCAATGGATTCGGGCGTAAATTATACAGCAGGATTATCCGTAGTACGCACCTCGCCTGCTCATGGCACTGCCTACGACAAAGCAGGGCAAAATCTTGCCAACGAATCGTCTTTTAGAGAGGCATTATATTTGGCATGTGATATAGTTAACAACAGACAACGAAGCTAATCTATTCAACACTTTAGTGGAAAGGATTGTAGTATGATTGACGAAAAAGAATTACAAGCAATAAAACAACGTTTTCAGATTATTGGCAATACGCCAGCACTCAATAGGGCTATTGAAATAGCTACTCAAGTAGCTGGCACAGACTTATCTGTACTAATAACGGGCGAAAGCGGTGTAGGAAAAGAAAGTTTTCCGAAAATTATACACCAATTTAGCCCTCGTAAACACGAAAAATACATTGCCGTAAACTGTGGTGCTATACCCGAAGGAACGATTGATTCGGAACTTTTTGGACACGAAAAAGGCTCTTTTACAGGAGCACTCAACGACCGAAAAGGTTATTTTGAAGTAGCCGATGGTGGCACAATCTTTTTAGACGAAGTGGGCGAACTACCTTTGCCTACCCAAGCTCGTTTGTTGCGTGTGCTCGAAGTGGGCGAATTTATCAAAGTGGGCTCATCGAATGTACTAAAAACAAACGTACGTGTAGTAGCTGCCACTAATTTGAACATCCCCAAAGCCATACAAGAAGGTAGATTTCGTGAAGATTTGTATTACAGACTCAATGCTGTACAAATAGCAGTACCCCCACTACGCGAAAGAAAAAATGATATCCCCTTATTATTTAAAAAATTTGCATCCGACTTTGCCGAAAAATACCGTATGCCTACTATTTACCTTACCTCTGAGGCTCAAGAAGTATTGGTTGATTATTATTGGCAAGGGAATATTCGTCAATTAAAAAACATCGTTGAGCAACTATCTATTATTGAAGAGCACAGAGAAATTACAAGCGATTGCTTGCAAAACTATTTACCAAAACCCACGAAAGAACAGTTACCGTTGCTTATAGCAAACACACATAGCAACGAAAAATCGTTTTCTAACGAACGAGAAATCTTATACCAAGTGTTATTCGATATGAAAAAGGACATTGATGAACTAAAAAAAATGGTGCATCAGTACAAACAACCCCCTGTAACTCCGACAAAAAATACGGATAACGAACCTTCTTTTTTACCATCAATTGTGGATAAAAATACGTTGCCAAAAACAGAAAAGCACATTAAAGAAGTAGAAATCGAAGATGCTCAAGAGTACGAAGAACACAATTTTAGTGTAAACGAAATGGAGAAAAACTTGATAAAAAAAGCACTCGAAAAACACAATGGTAAACGCAAATTGGCTGCCTTGGATTTAAAAATATCTGAACGCACCTTATATCGTAAAATTAAAGAATATGATTTAAACGCTTAGTCAGATTTTAACGCACACAAACCATGAAAAAAACACGTTTTACATCCATTGGCTACCTAATTATTCCATTACTAATAGCAGTAATGGGCGTTTCTTGCTCTGTATCATACAAATTCTCAGGCACTTCTATTGATTATAGTCGTACCAAAACAATTTACGTACGCGATTTTACCAATCAGGCTCAAATGGTATATGCTCCTCTTACTGATGTATTAAACGAAACAGTAAAAGATATATATGCTCGCCAAACACGCCTTTCGCTAGTCAACCGAAATGGGGACTTAGAAATAGAGGGAGAAATTACAAACTACGACATTTCGTCTATGTCTATTCAGGCAGATGCTATTGCTGCCGAAACACGACTAACCATACGCGTAAAAGTACGTTTTACAAACAATAAAAACCACGACGAAGATTTTGAACGCACGTACACATCTTTCCGTAATTTTAGTAGTAACCTGATGCTAAATGATGTGCAAGATGAATTAATTACTGAAATGACAAAAGAAATAGCAGAACTGATTTTTAACGATACTGTAGCAAATTGGTAGAACTATGACTGGACAAGATATACTGTTTTATATGGAACATCCCGATAAACTCGGAAACCATACTCTTGCTGACATGAAAGAGATTACCAATAAATATCCCTTTTTTCATGGCATACACCAACTGTTGCTACTCAATATGCATCACACAAACGATATGTTGTATGCTAGTACACTAAAAAAATCAATCTTATACATCAACGACAAACAAACATTTAAAAAACGTTTGCAACAACCAGTATCCAATACCACAGTTAATCCACTACTATCCGTAGCAAGTACAAACGAGACATCTACCACTGTGCCACTGACAAGCGAACCGGCTCTTGAAACATACCGCTTAGACGACAACAAAGCCTCCAGCAATATCCGTTTAAAAAACCAAGATTTGATAGATAATTTTATCGAATTAAATCCGAAGATTAAACCTATCGGGGCTAACGAATCCGAAACAATTATCATTCCCGTAGAGCACAATAATGAAGAAAACGAAGAATTTTTTACCGAAACATTAGCAAAAATTTATATCAAACAAAAACAATACGAAAAAGCAATCAATATTTTTAAAAGATTAAATTTGAAATATCCAGAAAAAAGTGTTTACTTTGCAGACCAAATTCGTTTTTTAGAAAAAATTATTCATCTTAATTCAAAAAATACGTAACACAATGTACACAGCAATCGTAACATTAATAGTAATTGTTTCCGTGCTTTTAACACTAGTTGTTTTAGCTCAAAACTCAAAAGGAGGCGGATTAGCTTCTAATTTTTCTGGATCTAACCAAATAATGGGCGTACGTAAAACAACTGATTTTATTGAAAAAGCGACATGGACATTGGCTTCTGTTTTACTTTTTTTGTGTATTATTTCTGTGGCTTTTATAAAACAAGGAACTGCTGATGAAACATCCACTTCTGCTATTGTTAAAGAAGCTGAAGCTGCTACCAAAACAAATTCAGATGTACAACTGCCAACCTTCCCTATCGAAAACCCAGAAACACAAGAATAAAAATAGATATCCTTATCATAACAGCCGTTTGGAACATACTCCAAACGGCTTTTTTGTCAGTAAAACTGACAAAAATGACAGAAAAATACTTTGGCATACATTATGCACATACTATCAATGTAAATTAAAATGTTTAACCTAATAATATGACATCTATGAACATTAAACCATTAGCAGACAGAGTGTTAATTAAACCTACTGCACCAGAAGAAAAAACAGCAAGTGGCATTATCATTCCTGATTCAGCCAAAGAAAAACCCCTTAAAGGCAGTGTTGTAGCCGTAGGTAACGGAACAAAAGACGAAGAAATGGTAGTAAAAACTGGCGACAATGTACTGTATGGCAAATATGCTGGTACAGAAATTGATTTCGATGGCGAAAAATACCTTATCATGCGTCAAAGTGACATTTTAGCAATCATTTAACAATGTGTTAGTGAAATAGAGTAAAAAAATAACAGTAGAAAAAAAGTATAACTATGGCAAAAGAAATTAAATTCAATATCGAAGCACGCGACCAACTAAAAAGAGGCGTGGACGAATTAGCAAATGCAGTAAAAGTAACATTAGGACCTAAAGGTCGTAACGTGATTATTTCAAAAAAATTTGGTGCTCCACACATTACCAAAGATGGTGTAACTGTAGCCAAAGAAATTGAATTGGAAGATGCATTCGAAAATATGGGTGCACAAATGGTAAAAGAAGTAGCCTCTAAAACAGGCGACAATGCTGGCGATGGTACTACCACTGCTACTGTATTGGCTCAATCAATTATTACAGTAGGTCTTAAAAACGTAGCTGCTGGTGCCAACCCAATGGACTTAAAAAGAGGTATCG
>JAAYPI010000150.1 GCA_012519885.1 Bacteroidales bacterium | reverse complement strand
ACTAAATTTTTACGTATTTTTGCATCCGTTTCACTTGAGGAGAGATGGCAGAGTGGTCGAATGCGGCGGTCTTGAAAACCGTTGGCCTGCGAGGGCCCGGGGGTTCGAATCCCTCTCTCTCCGCCAAGCCAAAAGGCAAAATCAAGTAAAACACCGTAAATCAAACGATTACGGTGTTTTTTCTTTTCTGGCGGTTAGCAAAATAGAGCGAATTTAAGCATCTAAAACCTGCAAAATAGCTAACATATTACAAGCGATTAAAAATGTTAGCGATTGGGTTTTTATTCGCTGATCTGCTGCATTTTGCATAGCGCACGTTTCGTTCGGAGTTCATACTTTTACAATCAAATTAAAAACGTAAAAAGTATGAGAAGAACAACCTTCAAAATCCTGTTTTATATTCAGAAAACAAGGATCGCAAAAGACGGACAAGCTCCTATTCTATTGCGCGTTACAGTTAATGGACAGCGTGTTGTCCTATCCGTAAACCTCAAAGTAAATCCTAAAAATTGGAGTGCCGTTGCCGGGCGGTCAATCGCTAACAGTCGTATGGACGACGAGCTAAATGCTCGGCTTGATACCATTCGCCTACGCCTGATGCAGATATACCGTGAAATGGAAATTGACAGGGAAGAGATTTCAGCCCAAAAGATTATAGACAAATACCTCGGACGTAATAGCAAACCTATTATTATGCTCCTCGATGTGTTTCGTGAACATAATGAACGATGTCGTAAGTTAGCTGGTAATGGCATGTCACCTGCTACAGTCGAGCGTTATGAAACGTCCTATAAACACACAGCAGAGTTTATCGACTTAGTGTACAACAAAAAGGATATACCTATTACAGAAGTAGACCACAAATTCATTACAGATTACGAGTTCTACTTAAGAACAGAACGAAAGTGTAATCATAATACAGCCGTCAAATACCTTAAGAATTTCAAGAAGATTATCCGTATCGCTCTCGCTAACGACTATATTTCAAAAGATCCATTCGTCAATATCCGCTTCAAATTAGAAGAAGTTGAGCGAGATTTCCTTGAAGACCACGAGATAAAAGCGATGATAGATAAAGATATTACCATTCCCCGACTTGCACAAGTGCGGGATGTTTTTATTTTTTCTGTTTTCACCGGATTGGCATTTTCAGACTTGAAGGGGTTAAGGTCAGAACATCTTGTCCGAGATAACAACGGCGATATGTGGATTCGTAAGGCTCGGCAGAAAACTAAGAATATGTGTAATATCCCCTTACTGGATCCAGCCAGATTGATATTGGAAAAATATAAAGATCATCCGGAGTGTGTCAATAAAGGTGTACTGCTTCCGATGCTTTGTAATCAGAAGTATAACGCATACTTGAAAGAGTTGGCTACAATATGTGAGATCAATAAAGAGGTCAGCGCGCACACCGGAAGACACAGCTTCGCCACTTCAATCGCCCTTGCAAACGGCGTTTCAATAGAAAATGTAGCCAAAATGCTCGGACACTCCAATACAAATATGACCCGCCATTACGCTCGCGTTCTCGACAAAAGCATCAAGCGAGATATGGCTTTGGTCAATAGCAAATTCTCCGAAGAAACTATCGCCACCGGACAGTAATCACATGGCGATGTCGAAAGGCTGTTGGCAGTTTAACCGCAGCTACTCCAATGGGCTTTTCAAAAAAGCCGTAGCTTATTAGGGCATTTTCTTAACGCATTCGTTTCACTACTGCTAAAAATGCCCCAATAAGCCAAAGGGTAAACCCTCTGGACACCCCGACGGTTTTGCAAACCGCACCTTTCGGCATCGCCTCCTAATCTACCAAAATTATGGGATTTGTCGTATTACATATTCAAAAGCCGAAAGGCAATGATAGCGGAACAACCGCCCACATTGAGCGAACAGTTAGTCCGGCTAATGCTGACCCGGAAAGAACTCACTTGAATAAGGAATTTATCGAGTTTCCTGATGGAGTAGACAATCGCACCCAAGCGATACAGCATCGTATTGAGAATGCCGGAGTAAAGCGCAAGATTAGCCATAATCAAGTACGGGCGTTACAGATTATGATGTCGGGTACTCCCGAAGATATGCAGCGCATACAAAACATAGGAAAGCTTGATGAGTGGTGTAATGATAATATCGAATGGCTACAAGATACGTTCGGCAAAAACAACCTCGTTTCTGCCGTCCTGCATATGGATGAGAAAACACCTCACATCCACGCTACAGTTGTACCCATTGTTGCCGGTGAAAGAAGAAAAATCCGTGAAAAGAAAAAGAATGAAAAGCAGGAACAAGAACAACCCGGCAAGCGGAAATACCGTAAGAAACCTACCGATGCCGTCCGACTTTGCGCCGATGATGTGATGACCCGTGAAAATCTCGAACGTTTTCAGGATACCTATGCCGAGAAGATGCAGAAATACGGATTGGGGCGGGGTATCAAAGGCTCAGAAGCCCGGCATATATCCACACCCCAATATTATAGAGAGTTATACCAACAGAACGAATATCTTAAAGAAGATATAGAATGCCTGCAAGAACAGAAGCAGGATGTTTACGACAAAGTTAGGGACTTGTACGACCGCAAAGACGAAGCCAGAGAGAAGTTCCTGAATATGCATGAATATACCCAGCAGAAAGAGACGGAAATATCCAAACTTAAAACCCGTATAGAGCAACTCAAACAGGACTATGAACCGTATAAAGCACAGGATGATATCAATCTTCTGTTGGATGTATTCCCGCATTTAAGCGAACGTTTACGAATAGCGCAACTATGCAAGAACGTTGGATTAGCGATAGATACGATTAAGCAGTTATTTAAGGGGGATGCCGTAGCGGTTACAGGCAAGCTCTATTCGTCCGAACACGACCAGTCATTCAGCGTACAAGATGCTAAATTGCAGTTGTTTAAGGAGAGAAAGGATTCCGACAAGTTGAAACTATCTATCAACGGGAAAAATATTCTTGATTGGTTTAAGCAGAAATATCAAGAACTAAAGCAAACGACAAGCTACTACCAAAGACCTACTATCAAGCCCGAAGAAGGTAAAAGCAAAGGTGTTAAGATGTAATTAAGAAACTAATCAGGAAAATGGCATATTTCCTGGGATTCGTTTAGATAATATCGTGGTAAAATAGTACCTTTGTAAACCTAAGATTTTATAAGCGATGATGACGAAAGAATATATCACAGAATTAAAAAATAAGGGCAATGGAGATATTGCCAATCTCATTGCTGCACAGCGAGATGTTGGAAGTATTAACTTTATTCTTGAAAATCTAGGACAGCTTCCAAGCAATTTCGAGGCTGATTTTCTGTATAATCTTTTAAATCATAATCACGCACAAGTCAGACTGAATGCGGTGAAAAACATAGGAAAATTAAATGGAAAATCAGATGTAGAAAGACTTTATTCGTTGTATGAAAATGAAACAGACACGGGCGTTAAGAGAGAAATTGTTTCGGCAATCGGACGACAACGAAAATGCAAAAATAAGCCTTTATTATACAGTTTTTTAGAAGATACAGACCCGAAAATTATTTGTCAAGCAATCAGAGGGTTGCTCGTTTTTGAAAACGACAAAGATGTTGAAGAACATTTACGCCCGCTTGTAAATCACGAAAATGAAATGGTGCGAAATGTAATCTACAAGGAATATTTCGCAAAAGAAAAAACAAGTAACAGTGTACTACCCCACGCTGAAACTTACGATTTTCTCAAAAATGTAGTTGTAAATGCAGATGTTTTAGAGACTTTGAAATTCGTCCCCGATGAAAGCGTTCATTTAACTTTCACTTCGCCACCATATTACAACGCTCGCGATTATTCGATTTATCCAAGTTATCAAGCATATTTGCAGTTTCTAGAAAAAGTTTTCATTGAAACTCACCGAATTACCAAAGAAGGGCGTTTTTTAATCGTAAATACTTCGCCAATAATTATTCCACGTGTAAGTCGTTCGCATTCAAGCAAAAGATATGGCATTCCCTTTGATTTACATCCCTATTTAGTCAAAAATGGTTGGGAGTTTATTGACGATATCGTTTGGTTAAAACCCGAAGCGAGTGTAAAAAATCGCGTTGGCGGATTTATGCAACACCGTAAACCATTGGGATATAAGCCAAATTCCGTTACGGAATATTTGATGGTTTACCGAAAATCAACCGAAAAATTACTGGATTGGAATATAAGAAGTTACGATTATAAAACAGTGGAAGAAAGTAAAGTTGCAGACGGTTACGAAACAACAAATGTTTGGAAAATTGACCCATGTTTTGACAAAGTACATTCGGCAATTTTTCCTGTGGAACTTTGTAAACGTGTAATTCAATACTATTCATACAAAGGCGATTTGGTTTTTGATCCATTTGGTGGTAGCGGAACAATGGGCAGGACGGCAAAGGCATTAGACAGATTTTTCTTCTTGACAGAGCAAGAACCAAAATATTTTGAATATATGCAATCAAAGCAAAAATCGCAAAGTATTTTTAATGAGCGAAAAACGAAATTTCTAACACTCGAACAATTCAAAGAAATAATAATATGACATTAACAGACCAAATTGTAAAGAACATAATTACACGTTTGATAAAATCGCAGGATTATCGTATTGAAATTGTAAATTTGATTAATGCGGAATTTCTACAATTTGCAGTTGACTTTTTCAAAAAGATTGCATACGCCAAATTAGATTCGAAAGAAATTACAATTGATTGGTACAAAAATACTTTCATGGACGGAACTTTGTCATCTGACGAAATTGCAATAAATTCAGGTCTGAACAAGAAAACTATCAGCAATATGTACGGAACAGCGACAAAAGCTGTTGTAATTGAAGCCGCAAGTGAGCATTTCGAATCGCTTTACAATAGTATTCAGGCTCTTGTGGAAATGGAGAAAGAAGTCGACCTAACTTTAACCATAAAAATGAAAGGTGTAAGCGTTGATTTGAATGTTTCTGAAAGTCTAATTGTTATCAATACATTGGCTGTAAAACGTGCCGCATTACGTGGCGGACTGTGGAGTACCGCAGGAAAACGTGCCGAGAAATACCTGATGTTAGCTTTGTGTAAATTATATCAAGTTCCTGAAAATCATTATGACGCTTCACATTTTGTTAAAGATAAAGGCAAAAAAGTTGACAGAGAAATTGATTTTTACTTGCTCAACAATGGTAAGGAATATTTGTGTGAAGTCAAACTAATGGGCAAAGGAAACCCCGAAAGTGCAGACGCAATTATTGCAAGAAATAGCGATGTGTTTGTTGCAGACACTCTTTCTCAACAAAATAAAAATCAATGCGAAGAACTGAATATCAGTTGGGTTGCATTGAGAGAGAACGACGGGTATAAGCGTTTCAAATTACCTCTTGAAAGATTTGAAATTCCGCATACAGATTACAACGGAAGTTTAGACAAAGATTTGCCAAGAATTTTAGATAAATTGTTTTAATATTATAGAAATAAAGAAGTTTTTTCTGATTATCATTCAACTTTAATAAATGGATTATTCTTATTTATCTGAACACAAAGGTATATTCCAAGAACGAAACGTCAACATCGAGCCCTACGGGTTTTACGGAAAATCTCCACACCTCTGCTACGCTTCAGGTAGTATTTTCCGCAAAAATGTTGCCTTATTCGTTTTTTCCATAAGGGAGGTGTTTATCAGATAAAAAGGAAAAATATTATAATTGAAATCCCTAAGAAATTGCTTATCTTTGCAGAGTGTGAATTTCGACGAAAAATGCTGAAAAGTAAGAAGTGGAAAATCGCTAACACGTAAGATTTACGACTTTAGAAACATTGATTATAAGGAGGTTAGGACAATGTGCAATGAGCCTCTCTCTCCGCCACAAAAAACCAAAAGAGCCGGGTAACCGGCGTATAAAAGGAAGTACCCCGGGAAAACAAGTTT